>JAUIJR010000389.1 GCA_030431075.1 Polyangia bacterium
AGTGGAGCGATCTGCTGGTTTGGCGCTGCCTCAACGTTGACGACGCCCGAGAACTCATCCGCGACGCGATTCCGTCGATGGATGACGGAGCTGTCCGCGCGCTCGCCGAGATTGTCCATGCCGCCGTGAGTGAGGGCGGGGAGTTGGGGGGTCGTGCGGAGTCGTTGGTGGGCCTACTCCCGCCCCCAGAGCTTGCTTCGAGCGCGATGCCAGCGGCGCTCCCGAACGGTCACGCCGAGCTTCTGCCGTTGCTCGAGCGTCTTTTGGGGCGAACGTTCACGAGCTCGGACGAGGGGGAACTCGTGGCGCTGCTCGGGCAAGAACTCGTTCATGACTGGGACGATGAGAACCACTTCATCTCTGCACCTGACCTGGGTCTCGAGCTCGTCGAGACCTCACCGCCTCGGACCCGCGCCAAAACCCATGCACAGCGGCGGGTCTCGACCGTGTTCCTCCATGGGCGTGCCGAGAGCGGCGAGTCAGCATGGCCGGGTCCGCTGCCGCGCGAGCTCGTCTGGGGTGACTCGCGCACAGTCGTCGAAGCGAAGCTCGGACGCATCGATTTCGAACGCGAAGGGAAGCTGAGCGAAGGTGGCACCCTTTGGTTCAACGAGAGCGTCGAGCTTCGGGGGGAGGGCTCACGCCTACGCGCCGAGTTCGCCCGCGACGGCAGCGGCCTGTGCTTGATCGTCTTGGATTTGGGACCACCGGCCTTGGGGTAGGGACTCGCGCATGTTCTTGTCGGTCGCGCTTCCCTGGGGCGAGGGGTCTCCATCAGCACCGCGGGTCGAGGTCACGCCGCATCCCATCGCTCGGCTGCTTGCTCTCGAGGGGCGCGGGCAGATTGAGCTGTGGGTCGAAGAGGGGGAAGGAGGACCGCCGAGGGAGACGGCGCTCGGGTTCGCGGAGTCGATGCGCCGCGACCTGCACTGCATCAACGCGTGGGATCCCGGTAAGGAGGTGAGCCCGGCGCAGTTCCATGCGTCGGCGGCTGACGATCCCATCACCAAGAAACTCGACCGCTGCTCGGTGGACCTTTGGGCTGGACTGGGGCCCGCGGTCCGCGAAGAACTGCAGGAGCTTTGGAACTCCGAGCGTCTGCAGGTGATGTGGCGCTCGCGTCTCTTCGACGAGCAGCGGAGGCGCAAGGTGCGAGTCTTGATGTCTACGCCCGCTTGGCTCGATTCCTCGCTGCCCGAACTCAGCGAGGCCGAGATCTGTGACGCGGTCACCAGTTTGGAGCTTTGGTCGGAGATCGGCTGTGTGGATGTCCGGATCGAGGAACTCCCCATGTGGAGGCGGAATCCCAAGGCACGTGCAGTTCGGGACTTCTTTCGGCGCCTGGCCGGGCTCGATACGGTTCCCCGCTATGCCGCTCGGGTCGACCAGGCGAAGGAGACCCTCGCCCTCCTCCATGAGATTTGGACCGGTGCGTCACGACTCGTCGTCACTGCGGACCCCTCGTGGGCTCCGCTGCAGGTCCTCGATGCGCAAGTCTGCACGGGTTCATCCCCGCGAGCGTCATCATCCATCGTTGCTCGGGTCGACCCCCGCGAGCTCAAGCGGGCGCTGCTCGGGCTCGACGACGCGTACATCGAGTTGGCGAGGTGGGTCGAGGCGAGCGAGGCAAAGTTGTAGTGCTCAAGGCGGATGCGCCGTGTCGCGGAAGACGAGCTGCTTGCGGTCCGGCGTTTCGGGGTTTCGCTCAGTCCTTGCATGGCTAGACCAGTTCCAGCACTACGCCGTCCTCTGCCTCCGCGCCACCCTCACCGTGGTCTTGGATGATGTCGACGAGTACGTCGAACAAGGTTGGGCCCTCGCCCCGACGGGCCCGAGCGAGCTGTTCGGAGACCGCACTGCGGTTGGTGGGGTCGCAGTTTTCGAGCATTTGGGCGAGCTTGAACGCCCAGGCGGTGTGGCCGAGGACCTGACGTGAGCGACCGGAGGCGAGCCAACGCAGGGTGTAGCCACCTTCGCTCGGAATGCTTCCGAAGCCCCCACGCAGGTAGTCGTTGAACGCGTCGAGGTTTCCATTCCACTTATTCGGCGCGACAAGCTTCGAGAACTCTCGGCAAAACCCGGCGAAGTCATCGAAGGCCTCGCCGTCGATCGTGAGGATGGGCAGCTCGGCGGGGGCCATCCCCAATCACCCCCGCCACTTGATGTTGCAGCCCATGCTCGGCTTCTGATCCGCGCTCGGCTGCTCGCCCCGCAGCAACGCATCCACGGCCGCCCGCACATCCTCGCCAGTGGACGGCACGCGATTCCCGGGTCGGCTGTCATCGAGTTGCCCGCGGTAGGCGAGCCGTCGCTCCTGGTCGAACACGTAGAAGTCGGGGGTGCAGGCGGCGTCGTAGGCTCGGGCGACGTCCTGCGTCTCGTCGTAGAGGTAGGCGAAGGTGTAGCCGGATTTTTGGGCTTCGGAGGTCATGTAGCTCGGGCCGTCTTGGGGGTGGGTGGTGACGTCGTTGCTGGAGATGCCGACCAGCGCGCAGTCTTTGGCCGCGAGATCTTTGCCGAGCTGGGCCAGGGTGTTGCGGACGTGGACCACGTAGGGGCAGTGGTTGCACATGAACACCACCACTAGGACTTTGGCGTCGGCGTAGTCGGCCAGCGAAACCGTGTTCGAGCCGTGCTCCGCGTTCGTGTTCGGCAAGCTGAAGTCCGGCGCCGGGGTGCCGAGGGGGAGCATCGTCGAGGGGGTCAGCGCCATGCCCCAGCGTAGTGCAAGTGGGCGGGCCGCTGTGTGATTGTCCTTCGCTTGCGCGTGATCGGCGTGTGAGGTGGGGGCGCGCCTTGAAATCTTTGGGGTGCTTGAATATGTTCCGCGCGCACTCGTCTGCGAGCGCGACCGTTCGGTTGATTCCCAGCTGTGACGGTGACCTGACCAAGCCCTCCGACGTGGAGGTGGACCGTGACCCATGAATGACGCATCACACACAGCTATCGACCCGAGAGGTCGCCGCGGTTCGTCCGCGGGCGGGCTGAGTCTTTGCGTCTTCGGGCGCGGACACTGAGCTCGTCCGGGGCCGGGAAGGCGCCTCGTGGGGATGATGTCGAAGTTGCGGAGCGAAGCTCCGCTGCTTCAAAGCCGCGTCAGCACGGCGACTTCTCGGATGGGAGCAGTCGGGCGCGGCGCCCGGCGTCCCGCTGGACCATCGTTGGGACGCCTTTGGGCCGAGCTTCGGCTCGATGAATTTCCGGGCCATCGACACGGTGTTTCCTCCTTGGAGGCGGCGGGCTGAACCCCCGTGGTTTTCATACGGTGGGGAAGCACGACCCACGAAGCGTGATGCGGGAAAGCAGCGATGACGGCGTGACCTGAGCCGAGCCGGCGGGCCCCTTGGGGTCTGGGCGAAGCTCAACCGGTGGACTTGTTGAAGTGCACCACGTCGAACTCGAGGTGGACCCGGTCCGAGGACTTTGGACGTGCGGCGGCGACCCTTCGGATCGGTGGACTGTGATGCATGGTGAGGATTTTGGGGATCCCGCGCTCGGCGCGGGTGAACACGTTTAGACTTTGACTCCCCGGCGGCTGCGCCGGGACGCGCGAGCGCATCGAGGATGAAGGATCTCGAACTTTGGCGACGACTCGACGCCGAGACCCCGGAGGTCGACGAGGCTTTGCTGAGCTTGCTCGGCGAGCTCGCCGGGCGCTCCCTCGAACAGCGCGCGCCGTGGATGGGGGCCTTGCGTCGGGCTTGCTTGCACAGCGATCCGCGCCTGCGGGCCGCCGCGCTGCGGGCTGCGGCCGGCGCGAGCGGGCGACAGGCCTGGCTTTGCTTTGTCGCGTGCCTCGATGACGAGGACGCCGACGTGAGGGCCGCGGCCGTCGGGGCCATGGCCGAGAGCTCGCGCGGGCAGCCTTGGCGCTGGGCGCATGTGCTTTTTCATGGGCGGGCCGATGTGCGGGGCTGGGGGCTGCGGGCGAACCTGCCCGAGCTGCAGGCGCAGATGGGCGTCTACTTGCTGGCCGACCCCGACAACTGGGAGGCGGCCCGCGCCGCGCCTTGGCCCAACGACGCGCTCGCCTTGTTGATGGATTTTTTCGCGCGGGGAGTGCTCGGGCAAAGCGCGACCACCTTGCGCCTGGCCCGTGTTTCGCCAAACGAGCTGCGCCCGTGGTTGTTGCACGGGCAGCGGCGCAGCGAAGTGCAAGTGGACGCCTGGCTCGAGAGCTGCCTCGCCCGGGCCGACGGGGAGCGGCCCGCACCCGCGGGTTCGGACGTCTTCGACTTGTGGTGTGCGGCTTGGGCCGGGAGCGACGAGGACCCCGACGTGGCCCACGCGGCTGCGCGCGCGATGGACAACTTGCGCGAGGCGGTGCTGGGCACGCGCTTGAAGAAGCTGCGGCGTCGGGCCGCGGTGGCCTGGTTGGCCTCGGGCATCGCCGGGGCCGAGGGTCTCGACTTGTGCATCGCTTGCGAGCCGCGCGTGCTCGCCATGCGGGGGCTCTCGCGCCGAGACCGGCGGCAGGCCGCGCGCATCTTGTTGCGACGCGACATCAAGCTGCCCAAGGTCCCCGAGTCGGCGGTCACGGCTCTGTGGGAGAGCGACGTGTGTTTGGCCCCCAAGGGCGAGTCAGACGGCGAATCAGACGGCGAATCAGACGGGGAATCAGGGGACTTCTGTCTTTCGACCGCGGCTTGCGTCGCCGCTTTGTTGCCGCGTCGGCGCGTGGCCGCGCTCCTCGATCAGTTTGGAGAGGAGAGGGTGCGCGCGCGTGTGGCCGAGGATCTCTCGGCGTGGATCGATCTGTGCCGGCTCCCCGAGGAGACCAAGGGCGGGGCGCAGGCCTTGTTGGCGCACTTTCGTCGCAAGGATCACGCGCGCTACGAGCAGATGTTGGCCGCGGCCTTGGCCTCGTGGATGGGGCCAGAGCCCAAGCGGGCCCACGCCGAGATCGGCCGCCGCATGCGGGCCTCGCTGGCAACGCGGGTGCTCTTGCAGCTTTGGGGGCTCGAGGCCCGCGGCGCGCTGCGGGCTCCGGGCAAAGAGAGGGCACGCCTGCGCCTCCTAGGCGACAAGGCGCACGACAAGCTCGTCGCCCGCCTGATCGAAAAGGCGCCGGAAGCCGACCTCAGCACCGTGCAGGCGCGGGCGCTGGCCTTTTGGGGCGACATCGAGTCGGCGCGCCTGATCTTCGCGCTGCGGCGCGTCGCCATGCAGCTCGAGTCGAC
>JAUIJR010000390.1 GCA_030431075.1 Polyangia bacterium
CGTTGGCTTCGGCGTAGCTGGGTCGCAGCCAGCTCGCCGGGAAGCTCGTCTTGGATGCCCTCGAGCAAGGTGCGGCCGGCGCTCTCGACCTCGGGGGCCACCGGGCGGCCCAAAGGTCCGAGCAAGAAGAAGGCCGCCTCTTCGAGCGCGCCTTGGAGCACGGCCATCGCTTTGTAGACCGCCTCTTGGTTGTGCTTGTCCTCGAGGGCGTAGAGCTCGTCGAGCATCTCGCCACAGCCGCCGAAGTCGAAGGCCTGCATGTAGGCCAAGGCGATGTCGCGGTAGCCACGGCCCGAGACCGCCTGCATCTCGGCGAAGAAGGAGGCGCCGGCGTTGTCGAGGATGTGGTTCACCAGCATCGTCGTCGCAATTTCGCGGCGCAGCAGGTGGCGTTCGTGGGCGTTGCCGGTCGCGTCGAGGATGCGATCGGGGAAGTAGGCGCGGACCATCCGGTCGACCAGGGCCTCGGGCAAAGGCTCGGCCGCCAGCAGCTCGCGGTAGGCGAGCATCTTGGCGTGGGAGGCCAACACCGCGCACTCGCACTTGAAAAAGCCGTGGCCTTTGCGGGCGCGGGCCGACAGCGCCTCTTCGCGCGGCATGGAGAAGGCCTCGGGGTCGAAGGGCACCTGCACCTGCAGCGCCGCCATCAATCGCTGGTAGCGCCACAGGTCTTGGGCCGAGCGCATCACGTCGTAGGAGACGAGGCGACTTTGCGAGCGGTTGTTCGCCAGCACCATGTCGCAGACCTCGTCTTCGACCAGCTCCAGGGTCTGGTTGCGGGCCTCGCGGGTGGCGCTGCCTTCGGCCAGCAAGGGCGCGTAGAGGATCTTGATGTTCACCTCGTGGTCCGAGGTGTCCACGCCGCCCGAGTTGTCCAAGAAGGCCGTGTAGCCGTAGCCGCCTTGGGTGGCGAACTCGACGCGACCGCGATCAGTGATGGCCAAGTTGGCGCCCTCGGCGAAGACGCGACAGCGAAGCTCGCGAGCGTCGACGCGGACCGAGTCGTTCGACTTGTCGCCGACCTCGGCGTGCGACTCGTCGCGGCTCTTGACGTAGGTGCCGATGCCGCCCATCCAAAAGAGGTCGACTTGCATGCGCATGATGGCGCGGATGACCTCGTCGCCGTTGACCTGCGCTTCGGGGTCGATGCCCAGCATCTCGCGGGCGCGCGGAGTCAGCGGGACCGTCTTCGCCTGACGCGAGTAGACGCCACCACCTTCGCTGATGGCCTCCGGGTCGTAGTCTTCCCAAGTCGAGCCCGGCTTTTCGAAGAGGCGCTTGCGCTCGGCGAAGCTGCGCTCGGCGTTGGGATCGGGGTCGATGAAGATGTGAATGTGGTTGAAGGCGCCGAGCAGCTTGACCGTGCGCGTGCGCAGCAGGCCGTTGCCGAAGACGTCGCCGCTCATGTCCCCCACCCCGATCGCGGTGATCGAGTCTTTTTCGGGGTCGATGCCGAGTTCACGGAAGTTGCGCTTGGTGGCCTCCCAGGCGCCGCGGGCGGTGATGCCCGTCTTTTTGTGGTCGTAGCCGTTCGAGCCGCCCGAGGCGAAGGCGTCGTCGAGCCAAAAGCCGCGCTCCATGCTGATGGCGTTGGCCGTGTCCGAGAGGTGGGCCGTGCCCTTGTCGGCCGCCACCACCAAGTAGGGGTCGGGCCCCTCGCTGTGATGGATGCCCTTGGGGGTGACCGTCTCCCCTTCGACCACGTTGTCGGTGATCGAGAGCAGCGCCCGGATGAAGCGCTGGTAGTAAAAGTCGCCGGCCTCGCGCAGCTCGGCGCGGCCCCCCGGCGGCTTGCGGATGACGAAGCCACCTTTGGCGCCCACCGGGACGATGAGCACGTTCTTGACCATCTGCGTGGCCATCAGCCCGTGGATCTCGGTACGAAAGTCCTCGGGACGGTCCGAGAAGCGTAGGCCGCCGCGGGCCACCTTGCCGCCGCGCAGGTGCACGCCCTCGAACTCTTGGTGGTAGACCCAAATCTCGCGAAAGGGCTTGGGCTCGGGGCCCAAACTCAGTTCACCGGCGGCGATCTTGAAGGCGAAGGCCTCGCCTTCGTCCGGCTTGGCGATAAAGGCGTTGGTACGGACCGTCGCCCGCACCGCCTCGGCCACCAACTTGAGCACGCGGTCGGCCGTGTAGTCCTGCACCAAGCGCAGCTCGGAGCTCAGGACGCGCTCGGCCTGTTCTTCGTCGAGGGCCCCCTCGTCGTCGCTGAAGCGCGCGCGCAGCAGGCCGACCAAGCTCGCGGCCACGGTCGGATGGGCGACCAAGACCTTGCGCACCAAGCTCACCGCGAAGGGCGAGCCGAGCTGGTGCAGGTAGCTGACGTAGGCGCGCAATATCTCGACGTCGCGCCCGGTCATGCCGGTCGTGGCGACCAGGCGGTTGAGTCGGTCGCGCCCGACCTTGCCCGCGAAGACCCGGCGCATGGTGCCGAGCAGCTCTTCGCGGCGCGCGAGCAGCTGGCGGTGATTGCCGCGCCGCTCGTCGAGGCGGAAGTTGTGCATGGTGATGCCCGGCATCTCCGACAAGCGGATCTGGCGGGTGTACTCGTCGACGACGGTAAAGCCGAAGCTCGAGATGATCGGCAGCTGCTCCGACAAGGTCAGCTGATGCGTGGTGAACACGCGCAAGTTCAGCGAGCCGGGGTGGTCGCCCGTCAAGGAGACGAAGAGGTCGCACTCGAGCTCTCGACCGGCGCGCAGGCGCTCGACGCACTCGATGTCACCGGCCAAGCGAGGCCCGGCCGCGCGGCGACGGTGCTCCTCGTTGAAGGCGTTGACGTAGGTGCCGTAGAGGTCCTCGAGCTTCCCCCCCTCGTAGCGGTGGGCCAGGGCCTCGCGCAGGCGGTCGTTCCAGCCGCGCGCGAGCTCGCGGACCTTGTCTTGGATCCGCTCGGTGTCGAGCTGGGCCGCGAGCTCACCGCCGGTGAGGTAGTAGTGGATGATCGCGTTGTCGTAGCGGTCGACGTAGACGCCGTAGTCCGCGTAGCTGGCCTTGAGCTCGGCCAAGAGGATCTGCTGCATCTCAACGCGCAGCTCCTCGGAGAACTGGGCGCGCGGCAGAGCCACGAACACGAAGGCGTACTCGTGGTTCTCGGCCACCTTGATCGTGACCGAGCTTCCGCCCTCTTCTTCGGCCCGCAAGATGCGGTCGGTCAGCTCCCACACCTGCTCGCGCGACTCGGTGAGCAGGTACTCGATGGGCAGCGAGTTGAAGGCGTTGGTGATCGACTTGCCGCGGTGCGAGTCGGCGCCGACCTCCCGGTCGACGATCAGGTCGCGCAACAAGATGCGAAGGTGGGGAATCTCCTCGGGCGGCGTGTGCAAGGCCCGGTAGGTGAACAGGCCGTCGATGACGAAGGCCCCCACGGCCTCGCCGCGCCGATTCACCCGCTTGAAGATGAAGTGCCCCGGCTTGCCAGCGCGATGGACCGGGCTCTCTTGCCCGCTACGTTGGTAGCGAACGTAGCGGGTCTCATCTTGCATCGCGCGCTCGAGGGTCGCGAGGTCGCGATGCGGCGCGGCGACGGCGGCGGTGCCAAGGGCCTTTTGCCGCTCGCCTTGCAAGTCGAACTCTTCGACGGAGAACAAGACGTAGTTCTCGCGGGTCAACCAGCGCAGCAAGCCCTCGGTCTCGCGCAAGGCGATCGAGCCCTCGCCCGTGGCCAGGGCGGCGGCGGCGGAGTAATCGTCGGCGACCGACTCGATGGTCCGCAAGCTGGTCTGAAAGTCGCGGACCATGCGCTGGGCCAAGCGCAAGCGCAGCTGGACCTTGGCGCCGAGGTCCTCGGGGATCGGCCGCTCGGCCGCTCGCACTTCGAGGCGAATGATCGACTCGGCCGAGCCCGCGTCGAAGCCGATCAGGTTGCCGGCCTTCGCCCGGCGCAGGCGGATCACGGCGTTGATCACCGCGCGCACCTCGAGGCCCTCTTGGACCATCAGGGCCTGCAGGGAGCTGACCAAAAAGGGCTGGTCGTCGACGCAGCTCTCGACCACGGCGAGCTCGCCTTGGCGACGGACCTCGGACTTGATCTCACCGCTGCCGCGCACGCGAATGGTGTCGAGCACGAGCTCGATCGCCTCGATGAACTCCTCGCTCGCCACCTCTTTGAGGTCGCGGACATCGATGTTGGAGAGCACGGCCCGGCAAAGTCGCCGCAGCTGGTCCATGTTGGTGCCCTTGACCTTGGGCACGTAGCTGGACAGCGCTTCTTGAACTTCGCGGTTCCGCAGGTTGCTCAGCTCACGCGGAGACATGCGCCCAAACCATCCACCGTCCACCGGCCGCCCGCAATGGGGATGCCCTGCGAAAAGTCGTTCACCGCAGCCCCCGCAAACCCTCGACCGCTCGGTCGATAAAGTCGCGCCGCAGCCACGCCGGGGTGTGAAGGCGCGCACACACTCGCGCAGGCAGTACACTGTCGCCGTGGCCCCCTCCCCCGACCTCGACTGCTACCGCCAGCGCCGCGCTCGCGTAGCCGCCCGTTTGCGCGAGAACAACGATGTTCTGTTGCTGCACGGGGGACGCCTGCGCACCCGCGCCAACGACACCGAGTACCCCTTTCGACCCGACAGCGACTTCCACTACCTGACCGGGATGTCGGAGCCCGACGCCATCCTCGTCTTGTGCGCAGGTCGCGGCGAGGGTGAGGAAAAACTCGTGCTTTTCGTGCGTCCGCGCGACCGCGACAAAGAGATCTGGACGGGGCGGCGGCCCGGACCCGAGGGCGCAAAAGCCGACTTCGGCGCGGACGAGGCCTACCCCCTCGCGGCCCTCGGCGAGAAGCTGCCCGAGCTGCTCGAGGGTGCCGGTCGCGTTTGGCTGCCGCTCGCACGTGAAGCCAGCTTGGATCGCAAGGCCCTCGCAGCCATCGAGCTGCTGCATCGACGCAACCGCGACGGCAAGCGCCCGCCCCTGGGCTTGCTCGACGCGCGCAACCTCATCGGCGAAGAGCGGATGATCAAGGACGCGGGTGCCCTCGAGAGCCTCCGCCGCGCGGTGAGCATGTCGGCCGAGGCCCACGTCGACGCGATGAAGCACACCCGCCCCGGCATGCACGAGTACGAAGTGCAAGCGCGCATGGAGTACTTGTGGCGCCGCGCCGGCTCGACCGGTCCCGGCTACGGCAGCATCGTCGGCGCGGGCGACAACGCCACCATCTTGCATT
>JAUIJR010000391.1 GCA_030431075.1 Polyangia bacterium
GCCTTGTCGGGCGGACACCATCGCAGTGATGGCTGGCGTACGGACCCGAGCTCCATCGACACCGTCGGCGACGACCAGCGTCAAAGCGATGGCGCGCTGCGGGCCGATCTCGGCGACTTCAAAGACCACGAGATTCAGCTGCGCAGCTCCTACACGCGGCGGGACCGACTCGGCGTCGACATCGACTCGGGCGGGGCGGTCCTCGATCGCCAAAACCGCAGCGACATCCTGCAAAGCTCCCTCGCGCTCGAGGGTCGACGACCGACCTGGAGCTGGCGCTTGGGCCTGGGGCACGCCTACTGGAAGGACCAGTACGCGGTCGACCAACGCGGAGACGTCGCGCTCGACGTCTACGAGGTCGCCAAGGACCACCTCGGGCGAGTCGGGCTCCAGTTCGACACGCAGCTCCCGCAACAGCTCTTGAGCGTAGGCAGCGAGGTACAGCTCGAGTCCCTGCAGACCCCACGCCTCGGCGAGGACAGCCCCTTTCGCACTCGCGGGGCCGTTTGGGTGCAAGACGAGTGGCGTCCCGAAGTCGGCGCCGAGCTTCAGATCCTGCCCGGCATCCGCCTCGACTACGACTCCTTGTTCGGCCTCGCCTTTACGCCTCGCGTGGCCATGGCCGTGGAGCCCAGCGACACCCTGCGCTTGCGGGCGAGCTACGGCCTGGGCTACCGCGCGCCGAGTTTTCGTGAGCTCTACTTGAGCTTCGACAACCTCTCGGTGGGCTACGTCGTCCGGGGCAACGAGCAGCTCCAACCCGAGCGCGCCTTCTCCTTCAACGCGGACGCGAGCTGGGCGCCGCACCGGGTCGTCGAGCTTCACGCGCGCGTCTACGACGTGCAGCTGCGCGACCTCATCACCACCGACCTCGTCTCGGGTGGAGGTGGGGAGACCCAACGCTTCGGCTACGTGAACGTGGGCACCGCCGCCACCCGTGGCCTCGGGGCCGGAACCGAGCTGCGGCCCATCGATCGGATCCGCATCAACCTCGACTACGAGCTGCTCGACGCCCGCGACCTGAGCAACGATCGATTCTTGCCCGGGCGGGCGCGGCACTCCGGCCAGGCCGCCTTCTCCCTGCGCGTCGGCCAGGAACCCTGGGCGACCGATCTCAGCACGCGCGCGGCCATCTTCGGTCCGCGGATCTTCGGCGACCCCGAAAGCGAGATGGGGGAGACCACCGCGCCGACCTTCGTCAGCTGGGACCTTCAAGTCCGGCAGTCGCTCGGCGTCGGCCGCGGAGGTGGCGACCGTGAGCGGCCGGCCGACGGCCTCGAACTCTTCATGGGCATCGAAAACCTGCTCGGGGCGGGAGACGCCGCGACCAACCCGATGCCCCCCCGCACCTATTTTCTCGGGATCGGAGGCCGTCTTGGCCCCCGTCCCTTCGCGCACCGCCCGTCGTCCGGGTCCAACCCACTCACCCAGCACCCCAGCGGGCTCGGCGACGGTGCGGTGCCTGCCCTTTGAACTCCAACACGAGAGACGAAGATGCGAACGAACACTCGATCCTTCATCCCCTGGGCCGCCCTCATGGCGCTCGGCCTGGCCTGTGACAGCTCCATCGCCCCCGGCGACGAAGGCGGCCCGATCGAGGGCAACGCCGGGCCCAACATCGATCACGAGATCGTGGGCGACGCGACCTTGACCAAGGTCGACGCCAGCGACGAGGCCTCGTGGATCTTCTTGGACTTCGAAAGCGGCCAGCAAGTCGAGGTGGAGAACCACGGCGACGACGCCAGCTGGGACCTGGCCTTTCAGCGCTTCCACATCATGAGCAACGGCGGCGCGAGCGGCTCGGGCGGCGTCGAGGTGGCCAAGGTCGAAGGCGCCGGCTTCGACGAGGTGACGAGCGCTCCGGCCGAAGGCTGGGAGAGCGACGCGCCCGATGGCGACGACGACGACATGCTCAACGACTTCGTGTTTGGCGACTGGTACGACTACAACCCGATGACGCACGTGCTCACGCCGGCGCCGCGCGTCTACGTCGTGCGCAGCGTCGAGGGACAGGCCTACAAAATCGAAATCCAGGACTACTACTCGGAGACGGGGACCTCGGGGACACCCAGCTTCTTGTGGAAGGCGGTCGACTGATGCGACGCAAACAACTCATTTCGTTCACCTCTTTGTTCCTCGTCGCTGGCTTCACCGGCGCCTGCGCCAAGACGGGCAGCAGCACCGAGCCGGTGGTGAAGGCCGACACGCCCGAGCCCAGCGCCGCCCCGGCGACGGCCAGCGCTCCGGTCGAAGCAGCTCCCAGCGCCGTGCAGCAAGCACCCTTTCCGATGATGCCCTTGGCGGTGACCAGCTTCGGCGCCGCCTGGGACGGCGGCAAGGTTTGGATCTTGGGCGGCTACCATGGCGAGCCGCACAACTACGCCCACGACGAGCAGTCGGGGGAGCTTTGGGGCTTCGACCCCAAGACGGGGCAGTGGAGCCAAGGTCCGAGCGTGGAGGGGCTGCAAAGCTTGACCCTCGAAAGCGTCGACGGGCGCCTCGTTCGCGTCGGCGGCATGCGGGCCCAAAACACGCGCCCGGAGCCGGCGCGCTTGGGCAGCGTCGCCGAGGTGCAAGTACTCGAGCCGGGCGCCAGCGCGTGGACGGACCTGCCGGACCTTCCGGCGCCGCGTTCGTCTCACGACACCACCGTGCACGGCTCGAAGGTCTACGTCGTCGGCGGATGGACGATGGACCCCGACCAAGAGGACTCGGTGTGGGCCAAGACCGTCGCCGTGCTCGACCTGAGCCAAGACGCTGCCAGCTGGACCGAGATCGACGCGCCCTTTCAAGCGCGCGCGCTCGGGGCGGTCGCCACCGACAAAGAGCTGGTCGTCGTCGGAGGCATGACGGCCAAAGGACCGACGACCGCCGTCCACGTCTACGACTTCGCCAAGAAGAAGTGGTCGAAGGGACCCGACCTGCCCGGCCTGGGCTTCGGCGTCGGCGCCGTGGCCCGCGAAGGCCAGGTCTACGCGACTGGCTTCGAAGGCAAGGTCTATCGTCTCGATGGCCTCGCCTCGGGCGCCAGCAAGGCGCGCTGGGTCGAAGCCGATCGCCTGGTCTTCGGCCGCTTGTTCCCGCGACTCGTCGACACCGACGCCGGCATGTGGGTGCTCGGCGGCGTGCACGGCATGACCACCGACGATCGCATCGCCCACCTCGAGCCCATCGAGCTCGACGCCCCGGCGGAGCCCCGCTTTCACCGTTGGGTGCTCGACAACCCCTCGGACGCGAAGAACCGCCAGGGCATGGGCCTCATTGGCGACCGTCTCATCGCCGTCGGCGGAAACCGCAGCTTGGGACAGCACGACTTCGAGCCCGAGCACTTCAGCGCCCAGACCTGGGAGCTGCACCTGACCTCGATGCGCTGGGAGGCACGTCCGGACTTTCCCGTCGCGCGGCAGTCGATGCGCGTGCACGAGGACCGCGGCGACTTGCTGATCGCCGGCGGCTTCGGTCACGGCGGCGAGGCGGCGCGGACCTTCGACGAGATCTACCAGTACGTAGGGGAGACGGCAGGGGAGGCGACCCCCTACAAGAAGCTCGAGACCACCTTGCCGCAGGCCCTGACCCAGTTCTCCTTGGTCTTGCACGACAAGACCTGGTGGACGATCGGCGGCCTCGACTTCGACGCCGCCCGCGGGCCGAAGGAGATGTTCCAGCACACCTCGGCGATTCATCGCGGCGAGGCCAAGGCCGGCGCGTCGAAGTTCGAGACGGCCAAAGTCGAGATGCCCGGCACGCGTCGCGCCTTCGCGGGCGCCGAGCTCGACGGCAAGTTCTACATGGCTGGTGGCATGCGCGAGAGCTTCGCCACGGTCGACGACTGCCAAGTCTTCGATCTTGCGAAGGCGTCTTGGTCGAAGTTCGCCTGTCCGAGCGCGGTGCGCATCAACGCGGACATGGTGGCCGTCGGCAAGAAGCTCTACTTGGTCGGCGGCTCCCGCAACGGCGATCCCGAAAAGGGGGCCGAGGGTCTGGTCCCCGATCGCAGCATCGAGGTCTACGACCCGGCCAAGGACAGCTGGAGCGTGCTCGTCGACGACATCGGCCTCGAGCCCAAGCACATGCGCGCGCTCGCTTGGGGCGAGCACATCTTGATGTTCACCACCCACAACGAAGAGGGGCGCGCCGACGTCGTGGTGCTCGAGCTCCCGCCGGAGGTGTCCGGTGGACGATGAACACGAGGCCTGCAGCTGCTGCGAGCTCGAGCTGCGAGTGCTCGAGTGTGGCGTGGCCGTGATGTCGGTGGGTGACCGCCACGTTCAGCTGCGGCCCGCCCAGATCCAACGCCTCTCCCAGATGCTGGGAGAGGCCCTCGGGGTCATGCTGCGCTGCGACGGGGGCCCCCGCGCCGGCGAGGTCGTCCATTGAAAGCCCCGGCGCTCGACCACGAGCTGCGTTTGGCCCTGCGCGCCTGGGCAGTCATGGGCGCGCTGACCGCGGGCATGTTGGTGTGGAGCGGCTGGCAGTCCAAGGGCGCGAACGCCCGCCCCGAAGCCGATCTCGCCCACTGCGACGCCCGGCGCTCGGGCCGCTGAGCCTCGCGCCGAAACCCGTGTAGATTCTCACGCCCAAGGCACTCCCCAGCCTTGCGGCCCACCCCCCCCGGTGGCATATAGGCCGCCCTCGCGGCCCCCGGGCAGCGAGGGAGGACCCGCATGTCCGATCTTTTCGAGGCGACAGTCGTCGCTGAGTTGCCCCAGCAGCTGTTTCGTCTCGAAACCAACGACGGTGAGCTCATCGCAAGCCGTTCCGAGGAAGCCAAAAGACTCGGCATGCGCATTCGGACGGGGCAACGGGTACTGGCCCGCAAGGCTGGTCTCGATCCGGGTCGGGGCATCATCGTCGGGCCCGCCTGACGCCGCCACGACCGAGCAGAGGAAGACATGAAAGTCAGAGCATCCGTAAAACCCATTTGCGAAAAGTGCAAAGTGATCAAGCGCCGCGGCGTGGTGCGGGTCATTTGCGACAACCCCAAGCACAAGCAGAGGCAGGGCTGAGATGGCGCGTATTGCAGGCGTCGATCTCCCCCGTCGCAAGCGCGTGGACGTTGCGCTCACCTACATCTATGGCGTCGGCCGCACCACTGCGGAAGAGGTCCTGGACAAGGCGGGCGTCGGCGGAGCCGTGCGAACCGACGACCTCACGGACGACCA
>JAUIJR010000392.1 GCA_030431075.1 Polyangia bacterium
CCCAAGCGCTCCCCGACGCCCTTCGCGCTTCGCTTTTTCGGTCCGCTTTTCGGACCGAAACGCACCACCGCTGCCCGCCCTTCTCCCTTTCGGTCCCTCCCGCGGACCGAAACGCCCAAGCGCGCCACCACGCCCTTCGCGCTTCGCTTTTTCGGTCCGCTTTTCGGACCGAAACGCACCACCGCTGCCCGCCCTTCTCCCTTTCGGTCCCTCCCGCGGACCGAAACGTCCAAGCGCGGGTTGCGTAACTCGACTCGACGTCGGACCGTTGCACGCACCGGATGCCCGCTTCGTCGATGCCACGCCGCCAACTCTTGCAGCTCGCCCTCGGCAGCGCGGCCGCCTTCGCGTTGGCCTGCTCCGGATCGCAGGCCAGCGACAGCGCGCCGGCCGAGGCATCGGCCGAGGCACAGGCCAGCGCCGACGCGCCGGTCGAGGCCAAGGCGGTCGCCTACTTCGCCGGCGGCTGCTTTTGGGGGGTCGAGTACTTCATGGAGAAGTTGCCGGGGGTGGCGAGTGTGGAGTCGGGCTACATGGGCGGGAAGATCGAGAACCCTAGCTACGAGCAGGTCTCGGCGCACGAGACGCGGCACCTCGAGGCGGTGCGGGTGAACTACGATCCCGACAAGGTCAGCTACGAGGCCATCGCCAAGCGCTTCTACGAGATTCACGACCCGACCCAAGCCAACGGACAAGGCCCCGACATCGGCGCGCAGTACCTGTCGGCCGTGTTCGTCGCCAACGACGAGGAGCGCGCGGTGAACGAGGCGCTCATCTCGAGGCTGCGCGAACGCGGCTACGAGGTCGTCACCGAGATCAAGCCGGTCACCGAGTTCTACGACGCCGAGGACTACCACCAGGACTACTATGTCCGGCACGAGAAGAAGCCCTATTGCCACGGCTTCGTCGATCGCTTTGGGGATGCGAAGTAGCCCCGCGCCTTCCCGCCGTTGACACAGACCCCAGTCCGCGGCAAACCGCTGGCGTCGTGACCGCACTTCGTCCGCTCCTCGTCCCCTGCGCCACCCTCTTGCTCGCGTGCGGGCCCAAGGAGGCGCCGGCGGGGGATGGCAGCGCGCCGAGCCCCGAGACCCCGGCGGCCACGGGCGCGACGGGGACGCCCGCGGATCCGCCCTCGACCGAGACCGTCGCCGCGCCGGCGCAGGTCGACCCGGAGAAGGTCGCGGCCAAGCGGGCCGAGGCGAGCTCGCGCATGAGCGGGGCCAGCCCCGACGCGGTGAAGCAGACGCGCGGCAGCATGCTCGAGCAGCTCAACGAGGGTCGCAAGCTGGTCAAAGGCGGCGACCTCGCGGCGGGCGTCGCGGCCTACAACGCGCTCTTGAAGATCGATCCGAACTACGGACCGGCCCTCGGTGAGCTCGGCTGGGCCGAGTTCCAGCAAGAGAAGTACGCGCTGGCCGAGGCGCATACGCGGCACGCCCTCGCCTTGGCCCCCGACGATCGTCGGCGCGGCATTTTCCACTACAACTTGGGGCGCATTCACGAAGCGCGCGGCGACAAAGACGCGGCCATCGACGCCTACGCGCTCTCGCTTCACTTTCGTCCCAACGAGACCGTGAAGTCCCGTCTCGCCGAGATCGGGACGGTCGTCGACGCCGAGGGCAATGCCTACCAGCACTCGGCCGTCACCGACTACGAAGCGAAGTTCGGAGATCAAGCGGCGCCCAAGCCCACCAAGCTCTCGGTCTTCGCGTTGGGACTCCCCACCCCGGAGGCCGCCTGTGAGCTGGCCAAGAAGGACTGCGTTGGCCCCGACGCCGAGTGCGAATTCATCGCGCACGGCGATGCGGCAACGGCCACCTGGGGCCGGGTCGCGGCGGCCGACGGCGCCATGATGACCTGTGACTTCCCGCTGGTGAAGACGGCCGAAGGCTGGACCCTCTTCGAGGCCACCTGGGTCGGACAATGGGGCTCCGAGATCGACCAGGCCTTGGATGGAATCGTCACGCAAGTCGAGAACAACGCCGCGGGCGAGTTCTTCGTGTTCGCCTACCAGGACCACACCTACGAGAGGGCCTGGGGCTGGGACGATCTGGACGAGGACGAGGAGCTCCCGCCCATCGACAATCACGACTCCGAGGGGCTGGTCATCTGCCGCCGCGAGCCCGTGTCCTGCACCTCCCCCATCTTGACCAAGATGCGGGCGGACATCGACGGCGAGTCCCTGAGCTACGAGGCGAAGGTCACCCTCGATGGTGACGTCGTCGTCATCGCCGACGTGAAGAGCGAAGGCAAAGTCGTGATGGGCGTGCGCGAGAGCGTGTGGGACCCCGCCCAGCCGCTGCCGGCCGGGCGCTACCGCCTCTCCGAGCTGAAGTAGTCGCGCGCTTCAAAAGCGCAGGGTCAACACCAAGGCGCCGCCTCGAGGCACCACGCGGGCCGCGAGGTCCAAAGTGCTTCGGGTGAAGCCGCTGCGGATCATCGAGACGTTGGCGACGGTCGAGAGCAAGGAGGTCGTCGCGCGGGTGCCGAGCTCCGTCAGGGTCCGCGGGTCCATCAAGTCGCGCTGGCCGCCGTCCACGCTCGAGAGCAAGGCCACCGAAGCGGCGATCGCCGTGTCGAAGTAGGCGTCTCGTTCGCGGCGCACGCGGGGACCGGGGGGGGCCGATATCGAAGCCTCGGGCCACCGCGCGAGCGAAGTCGCGGGCAACTCGGGCCCTTCGAGCTCTGTGGCGAGGCCGGCGAATAAGAGCGCGGCCAGCAAGGACGGCAGGGGCACGAGTCGCTAGATGCGAGCGACGGCGATGGGATCACCCGAATTCGGAAGGGCGCGGGTTGACCTCCCCCGCCCCGGCTCGCTAGCTTGAGTTCGGCGCTGGGTCTGGCGCCGAACTCCCACCGGTCCGCCGCCCCTGGACCATCGCGGGAGCAAAGGGGGGCTCGACTCCTCCAGGCTCGGACAGACGTCTTTCGACGAACCCGACGCTTTTGGCGTCGCACATCTTTCGGGGCGGGATCGGTGCGCGACGCGAAGCCTCAGGAGACACGTCGATGACGAAACAACGAGACCTCAAACAAAAGATCCGCGCCCGCATGCAAAAGACCGGCGAGCGCTACACGGCCGCGCGCGCCCAGGTGCTGCGCGAGGCCCGGCCCAAGGCGAGCGCCTGGCCTGGTGTGCTCGAGGGCTACACCCACTTTGGCGGGCTGCAAGACGACACGGCCGTGCTCGCGCACCTCTTCGCCCACGCTGGACTGCGCTTCGAAGGCAGCGCCTCGCCCTACAGCGAGGCCATGCTGCACGGACTGTGCGGCGGCGTCGGCTTTTTGTACGCCGTCTTCGAGTACAAGGGTTGGCCGCCCATGCTGACGATCGTGCCGCGCAGCCGCACGATGCCGCAGACCTACATCGCGCCGCTCTTCGAGCGCGTGGGGATCGAAGCCACGACCCAAAACTCGAGCAGCGCGGCGGCGGCCCGCAAAAAGCTCGACGCGGCCCTCGACGCCGGCAAGCCGGCCTTGTGCATGGTCGACGCCTGCTTGCTGCCGCACAGCGCCCTGCCCCGGCAGCTCGCGGGCGCCGGACCGCACCACGTCGCGGTGATCGGGCGAGAGGGCGAGAACTACTGGATCGACGACCGCGCCTTGCGGCCCATTCGGATCTCCGCGTCCGAGCTCGACGATGCACGGGCGGCCTACCGGGCGGGCAAGCGTGCGATGACGACTCTCGGGGCGATCGACGACGCACACGACTGGCGCGCCGCTTGGCTTGACGCCCTGCGCGACACGGCCCGCACCTTGCTCGAAGGCGACCCCACGGTGCCGAAGAGCTTTCGGGTGAACACAGGACTGGCCGGTCTGGAAAAATGGCAGGGGCTGCTGACCCACCCGAAGGACAAGAAGGGCTGGTCCAAGGTCTTTCCCGCGGGCGCGAAGGCCTACGCGGGACTGCGTCGCGCCTACGACGGAATCTGCCACGAGTACACCGCGCCGGCGGCGGGTCGACCCTTGTACGCGGACTTCCTCGAGCTCGCGGCGACGCAGCTCGAACTTCCGGCGCTGGCCGAGGTCGCGCGGGAGTTCGCGACTACCGGCGAGGCCTGGGAAAGGCTGGCCACGTGCATCTCGGGCTGCGAGGACGCGGCGGTGCGCCGCGCGTGCGAGCTGGCCGACGCCAGAGCCCGCGCGCTCGACGAACTCGAAGAGAACGACGACGGCAGCGCCCTCGAAGCGATGGTCCAAGAGCGGCGCAAACTGGGCGACGCGTGCGAGCTGGACGCTCGCGCGGCCGGGTCTCTCTACGCCGAAATGGCCGAGATCCTGGGCGAAATCGTCGCCGCCGAGCGCCGTGGCGCCATGGCCCTGGCCGAAGTGACAGCCTGAGCCCGCCTCGCAGCCCCGTCCCGGCCGTGGCCCGTCCTCCGGCCGGGACGAACTTTTTTGGCACCCTCATGCAAGCCCGCCCGTTGGCGGCCGAAGGGTTGCCGATGTCCAAAACACACCGAAACTGGATCTTGGCCGCCCTCGCGCTCCTCGCCCTCGCCCTCGCGGGCTGGTGGCTCACACGAGACGCGCCCCCGCAGACGCAAGCCGATGCCCCGGCTCGAGCTGAGCGCTCGGAGCCCGGCGCGAGGCCGGGGTCCGACGACCCACGCTCCCTTCCCCCCTCGCAGCTGGCCGCAGTTGGCGGACGCGTCTTCGATCCAAAGGGGCAGCCCCTGCCCGAGGCGAGCGTTTGCGCAAGCTACGCGAGCGAGGAGATGCGCGCCTGGTTCGGCGTCGAGCCCATCTGTTCGCGCAGCGGCGCCGAGGGCCGCTACCACATCGACGGCCTCGTTCCCGGGCGCTACCTCATCGCCGCGCACGCCGAAGGCTTCGTCTCCACCTTCCACCTCCACGGAGAGTTCGCGGGACGCCCGGTCACGACACTGACCCTGGCTCCGCGCGCCGACCTCGGCGACATCGACATTCGCATGCTCGGCGAAGCGGTGGCGATGGAAGGCCGCGTCGAGGACCTCGCGGGCGGCGTGATCGCCGACGCACGCGTGACCGGATGGCCCCGCCAAGGGCGCACGCGGCTCGGTGAAGCGCAGGCCATGGCGATGAGCGATGACGAGGGCAAGTTTCGGATCTGGGTCGCGCCCGGGGAAACGCACCTGAACGCCACGGCCGAGGGCTACGTACGCCGCGGCC
>JAUIJR010000393.1 GCA_030431075.1 Polyangia bacterium
CTCTTCGTAGACCTGCGCCACGCTGAGCACATCGTCGATGGCCTCGACGCTGCGCCCGGCTTGGAAGTAGTCCTTGTAGTTCATGCCCTGCAAGTTGGCGCGCTTGAGCTGCCAGATGCTCTTGAGTGCGTACCAAGTGCGCACCCAGTGTTTCGCCTTGCGGTGCTTGAGCATGCGCTTGGCCACGAAGCCGGCCTTGGTACCGACCTTCTCGATGTAGGGCGTGTTGATCACGGCCACCGGCACGCCCGAGATCTTCTCGGTGAGCACGATGTCCTTTTCATGCGCGCGCACGATGGCGCGCTTGTAGTCCTCGTGGGCGTTGCACTCGCGCGTGGCGATGAAGCGGGTGCCCATCTGCACGCCGGCGTATCCGAGCTCGAGCATGCGCCGAAAATCTTCGCCGCCGCCGACTCCCCCCGCGCACACGAGCGGCACACCGAGGTCACCGAGCTCGTCCATCAAGGCTTCCGGGGACTTGGCGCCGGCGTGTCCGCCCGCGCGATTGTTCACGCAGATCAAACCGTCGACGCCCTCGTCGATCGCGATCTTGGCCCACTTGCGCTCGGTGACGTCGTGGTAGACGAGCCCGCCGCGCGCGTGCACGGCTTTGACCACCCAGTCGGGCTTGCCCAGGGCCGTCACAAAAAAGCGCACGCCTTCGTCGAGGGCGATGTCCACCCACTTTTTCATGCGGTCTTCGTAGACCTTCGAGCTCTTTTCGACGATCGCGTTGAAGCCCAGCGGCTTTTGGGTCATCGACTGCATGTGGCGGATGCCCTCGCGCAGCTTGTGGCCGTGCACGTAGGTCATCGAGATCGGCTGGATGATGCCGATTCCGCCGGCCTCGGAGCAGGCCGCGATGAGCTCGGGGTTCGAACAGGGGTACATGGCGCCGCAAATCGCCGGCACTTCGATGCCGAGGGCGCGGCTCAGGGGCGTTTGCATGCTGTCCACGCGACTAGACTAATGGGGCCTCTTTGCGCATGCAAACGTTGTTTTCGGGCCCGGACGCCCATTTGAGCCCCCAGCTCGCCCGACTTAGCCGCGCTTGCTGAGCCGCGCAGGCCAAGCGAGACTCACCCGGCGTGAGCGCGTCCGACTCTCCACCCGATCCGGCCGAAGCCGGACAGCCGGCCAAGAGTCAGAACGTCGCCTTCGTCGCTGGCCTCGATCACCTGCGAGGCTTCGCCGCGATCTTGGTGGTCATCCACCACGCCTACTGGACCGCGCTGGGGAAGTTCCAGCCGCCGATGATGAACTGGGCCGCCTGGCCCGAGGCCTCTTCGCCCTTGAGCGCGCCATTCATCGAGGCGCACGTCGCGGTCGGCGTGTTCTTCGTCGTCAGCGGCTTCATCTTCACCCTCGCCGCCTTCCAACGCCGCTTGCGCTACGGCAGCTACATGCGCAACCGGGCCCTGCGCGTGCTCCCGGTCTACTTCGCCGTCCTCTTTTTTGGGCTGGCCTTGTACCCGCAGCGCTTCGAGCTGGCCAAGGTGCTGATGACGGCGACCATCTTCAGCGACTTCCCGCTGCAGGGGATCAACTTGCACCCGGTCTCGACCGCCTTTTGGACGGTGGCCGTCGAGGTGCAGTTCTATCTCATCTTCCCCTTCCTCATCGCCATCTACGGCCGCGCCGGAGCACGCCCCTTGTGGATGCTGCTCGGCTTGATGCTCGCCTTTCGCACGATCGGATTTTTGCTCGGCATCTCTTCGGTACCGGCGTCACCGGCCGCCAGCATCCGCGAGCTCAACTACTGGCACCTCGTGCCCGGTCACCTCGATCAGTTCCTCATCGGCATGTTGGGCGCACGCTTTTACATGCGCTGGCGCGAAGACCCACGGGCTGCGGCCTTTGGTGCCCCCAACGCCCTGGGCCGCCTCGTCGCCGCGCTCATGCGCCGCCCCGCCCTCGCGGCGAGCTTGGGCGCCGTCGCCTTTTTCGGCTACGTCTTCTTGCTCAACCGCCTCGGCGGCTACCCGGACGACCGCGCGTGGAAGATCCTCCAGCCCACGCTCGAGGCCCTGGCCTGCTTCGCTTTGGTGCTCGGCTGGCTGGTGCTCGCTCCCCGCTTGCCCCGGCTGCTCGATCGCATCTTCACCTTCGTCGGTGACATCTCCTTTCCGATGTACATCGCCCACTTCGTCTTGGTCGGTCTCATCGTCGGCGACCCCATCGCCCCCCACGCCTTCCCGGGCTTGGGCATCGACTTTTCGACGTGGTGGCCCGAGATCAGCGGGCACCAAAACGCGCTGGCGACGACCTTCTTGTTGGTGCTCCCCGCGACCTTCGTGCTCGCCTACCTGCTGCACGCCGGGGTCGAGGCCCCCTTCATGCGCCTGCGGCGTCGTTATGTGAGCCCCTCGGAGTCGGCGTGAACGCGAACACGCCCCCGGACCGCGTCGCGTGGCGCTGGTTCTTGCTCGGCGTCATCACCTTGGGGTGGCTCTTGCGCAGCAACGCGCTGCAAGTCGGCCTGATGGGCGACGACTACATGCAGCTCGCCATGCTCGAGGGCCTGTACCCCGGGGAGCGCTCGGTCTTCGACCTCTACCACTTCATCCGCGCGGATCCGGTGGAGCAGCAAGCCCACCTCGAGCTCGGCTCCTTGCCCTGGTGGTCCTGGTCCGAGCTGCACGGCGGCGTGTTTCGCCCCCTGTCGAGCCTGAGCTTGGCCCTCGACCACGCGCTGTTCGGGGTCGCGCCGCGCTGGGCCCACATCCACTCGTTGTTGTGGTGGACGGCGATGCTGCTGGCCGCCGCTCGTCTCTTGCGCCGGCGGCTGCCCCACTCGATCGCGGTGCTCGGGGTCTTGATCTTGGCCCTCGACGCCGGGGTGACGATGAACATCGGCTGGATCGCCAACCGCTGCGCCCTGATCGCGGCGACCTTCGCCTTTGTCGCCATCGATGCACACATCAGCGCGCGCAAAGATGGGCGCGCCTTTGGCGGTTGGGCCTCGCTCGCCGCCTTCGTCGCCTCCTTGATGGGCGGCGAGTACGGTCTCGTGAGCTTGGCCTACCTGCTCGGCTGGGAGCTGTGCGAGGGCGCGAAGCGGGACGGGCGAGCCCTCGCGCGCGCCCTCGTCGGGCCCAGCTTGGTCGCCCTCGTCTTCGTCGCCATCTACCAGCTCGGGGGCTACGGAACCCACGGCGCCCAGGCCGTTTACGCCCACCCGCTCGATGCGCCCTGGGACTACCTCCAACACCTGAGCCATCGACTTCCGCGCGCCTGGGCCGAGCTGTGGCTCTCGATGCCCGCGGCGCCCGGTGACCTCTTGGACCGACCCTTCTTTGCCTGGCTGGGCATGCCGGGCCTCGACGCCTTGCGCTGGGCGAGCTGGATCCCGGCGACGCCGACCCAAACGCAGCTGCACTTCCATCACGCCGTGATCGCCGGTGCCTTGCTCGCGGGTCTCGCCGCCGTCTACGCCTTCGGCTTGCGTCGCGGCCAGCCGCTGCACACGCGCTGGCTGGTGGTCGGTGCGGCCCTGGGCGTCTTGCCCGTCCTCGTGGCGCCTGCGCACGGGCGGCTCTTTTTGATCTCCGCTTTGGGGGCCTCGGCCAGCTTGGCCGAGCTCATGGTGCGCGCGTGGGCCCGGATGCGCGATGCCTCCCTCGCCTTGTGGCAGCGAAGCGCCTGGGGCTTTTTCTTGCTCGTCCTCGGATGGACCCAAGTGCTGGCCGACCCAGCGTGGAGTCGCATCTACATGGAGCGCTTCGGCGAGCAGCACGCGCGCCTCGACGCGGGCACCTTCGCCCTGGGCGACGCGGCGGTCGACGGCAAGGACGTCATCGTGCTGTCGGCGCTCGGGCAAACGCGCAGCATCCACGGGGTCTTCGCCCATGTCCTCCACGGTCACGCCCGTCCTCGCAGCTGGCACACCTTGTCCATGGCCCCGGTGCCGCTGTTGGTGCAGCGCCCCTCGGCGCAGACCCTGGTGCTCTCCCCCGCGCGGGGGGCTTGGCTCGATACCCCGCCGGAGCGGTTTTTTCGGCCGGCCGACGCCCCCATGACGCCCGGCACCCGCGTGTCCTTGGGGGTCGCCGAGGTAGAGTTGCTTCGGGTCGACGCCCAGGGCCGACCGGCTGCGATCCGCGTCGACTTCGCGGAGCCTCTCGAATCCGAGCGCTACCTCTTCGTGCGCTCCGTGGGGGCGCTCGAGCCCCTGCCCCTGCCCCCGATCGGTGGTGCGACCATGGTCCCGGCCCCCCGTGACCTGCCGGCTGCGCCCGGGCCCACGCGTTGAGGCTGGCTCTCGCCGCCCGTCTCGGCGCACACTGGGGCATGCGTCGCGCCCCTTGGACCTTGCCCCTACTCACACTGGAGCTCGCTTGGGTCCTCGCCGCGTGCTCGGGTGCCGCGGGCACGGACGGCGACACGAGCAGCACGCAGACGGAGGCGAGCAGCACCGACGCCGACGCCGAGACCAGCTCCGAAGATGCCTCGTCGAGCACGAGCGATGGCAGCGATGGCAGCGCCAGCACCACTGGCGACGAATTCTGGCAGCCGGTCCCCGGCACCACCTGGCATTGGCAGCTCACCGGGACCGTGAGCGACGATCTCGGCGAGCTCGGCAGCGTCGAGATGGTCGACCTCGACCTCTTCGAGGTCCCCGTCGCGACCATCGACGCGCTGCGCAGCCAAGGCGCCGTGGTCATCTGCTACTTCTCGGCGGGCTCGCACGAAGACTGGCGACCCGACGCCGACGACTTCCCCAGCGCGGCCATCGGCGATCCTCTCGACGGCTGGCCCGGCGAGCGCTGGATCGACTTTCGTGACACGGGCGTCCGCGCGGTCATGAGCGCCCGCTTGGACCTCGCGGTCGAAAAACACTGCGACGGCGTCGAGCCCGACAACGTCGACGGCTACACCAACGGCACCGGCTTCACGCTGCTGGCCGAAGAGCAGCTCGACTACAACCGCTTCTTGGCCTCCGAGGCCCACCAGCGCGGGCTGTCGATCGGCCTCAAGAACGACCTCGAGCAAGTCGGCGAGCTACTCGCCGACTTCGACTGGGCCCTCAACGAAGAGTGCCAAAGCTACGACGAGTGTGGCGCGCTCTCGCCGTTCATCGACGCGGGCAAGGCGGTCTTCCACGTCGAATACGTGGACGAGGCCTCGATGGGCGACGCGGCCGCGACTACCGT
>JAUIJR010000394.1 GCA_030431075.1 Polyangia bacterium
TCGGCCCGCCTTTGCGACGACCGCACGCGCAGCTCACCCGGGCAAGAAGAGCGCATGTACCGACGCCGCGACTGGGTCGACTTCTACTTCGGGCTGCCCTTCGACGAGAGTCATGCGCCGGACTCCACGGCGCACTACTGCACGGCGGGCTTCGTCGTGCTCGGCGCCGTCGTCGCGGCCGCCGCCCAGCGCCCTTTCGACGAGCTGGCCGAGTCCTGGTTCTTCGGGCCCATGGGGATCCGCGACGCAAAGTGGGCCCACGATCCCCGCGGCCAAGTCGACAGTGGCGGGCACCTACGTCTGCGCGCGCGCGACTTTCTCGCCTTTGGCCAGCTGCTGCTCGACGAGGGCCAATGGCGGGGCGAGGCGCTGCTCTCCCCCGAATGGATCGCCCAGATCGAAGCCGGCGCGACGCAGCTCGAGGGCCTGGGCTACGTCCACGGCTGGTGGATCGAGCCTGCGCTGCGCGTCGAGGGCCACCCGGATCCGCTGCGGGTGATCTTCGCGTCGGGCAACGGCGGACAGGCGCTCTATGTCATCCCCGAGCTCGAGCTGACCGTCGGCTTTTTCGGCCACAACTACAACTCGCCTCGCGCCGCGCTGCCCTTCGTCATGATGCAGCGCGTCATCTTGCCCGCCGTCAGGCCCGAGGGCCGGTAGGCGAGACGAGTCGCCGCCGAAGCACCGCGCCCTTGCGCCGTCGCGGTCCTCGGCCTGAGCCTGGTAGGCTCTGCGTCGTGGATCTGCACACCAGATTGCGCGAATCGACTCGCGATGTACACGATACGCTGGAGTCGACGCCACTGATGGCGACTCTGGCTTCCGGCGAGGCTCCGAAATCGCTCTTCGCGCAGTGGTTGCGTGTCTCGTGTGTGATTCAAGGTGCCCTCGAAGCGGCGCTAAGGAGCTGCACCGAGTCGCGCGTGCAGGAGATCGCGTCGAGCGTCGAACTGCGAACCCAAACACTCAAAGCGGACGCGGCCTGCTTCGACGACCAATGCGACGCGTCCTCTGACGCCGCACAGTTGACTCTCGCGGGCTTCGAGCAACTGCGGCGCTGGGGTCGCGAGACGCCACTGCGCCTGATCGGCGCCCTGTACGTCCTCGAGGGATCGACCCTCGGGGCCCGAGTACTCGCCCCCAAGCTCGCCCACCTCGGCCGCCCCGACGGCCGAGGTCTCCAATACTTCAGCCGGGTCACCGAAAGCTCGAAGCGCACGTGGCCAAGGTTCTGCCACGCCCTCGATGCCCTCGTTCTCGACGCCACAACACTCGCCGAGGTGGAACGCGGCGCGATTGGTACATTCGAAATTTTTTTGACGATCGCAATGTCAATATTGCCAGATCCCGAGGTTCTCCCACCGCAACCTATGTCACTTAATCGGGAGGCCGGCCCACACGCGACGACCCGGGATCCCAGGGAGCTGACGGCCGCCGTCGACGCCGGGGTCCGGACATGGGCCGAGCATCCTTACTTCGAAGCGCGATTTGGGATGCGGGGCCGCCGCTTCACGCGATCCGACAGCGCATGGCTGGTCACCCTTGCCGGCATGTCGCAGGTGGCCGCATCCCGACAGCTGGAATGGCTCGTCGGTCTGCTCGCTACCCGGGGCATGCCAAGCTACCTGGTCGAAGCCCACCTTTCGAACCTCCACACGAATCTCCTACGGGCGGTTCCAGAGCGCGCCATGCGCTACGCCGATCTCGATCAGCTGCGTCTCAGGCTCCGCGACAAGCGCCTGTCGGCGCTCCCCCATTTCGACCGGCTGGCCTCAGGGATCGCCGAGCATCCCATCGCCCACCTCGGTCCGGTGATCGCTGGCGCCGTCGCCGACGAGCGCAACGGGCTCGATCACGCCGGCTACGCCGTCGAGTCCTGGCTCACCGATCGAGAGCGCTTCTCACCCCGGTCGCGCCGCCTGGTCGGCGAGGCCTTCTGCCGGGCCCGCGCGAGCTGATCTTGCCGGCCGTCAGGCCCCTTCGAGCCAGGCCCGAAAGCGTCGCGCGTTCTCCTGGCTGACCAAGATGGCCTCGTCGCTGGCGCGCAGGTCCACGCGTAGCCGCCCCTTGCCCAGGGTACGAAAACCGCCGACCGCACCCAGCGCGATCAGATGGCGGCGGTTCGCGCGAAAGAAGTCGCGGGGATCCACGCGCGCTTCGATCTCGGCCAGAGATCCGTCGACGACATACTCCTCGCCATCGAAGTTGAAGGCGCTGACGACCTTGTCCGCGACCACGAAGTAGGCGATGTCCTCGAAGGAGAGCGGGTGCCAGCTCGCGCCGCGCTTGCCGAGCAGTCGCCGGGGCGCGGCGCTCGAGGCCGGGGCCGAGGCTTCGAGCGAAGCCGCGTCTCGAAAGTGCGCGGCGAGGGTCTTGATCTTCGAGAGCGCCAGGGCCAAACGGCCGCGCTCGATGGGCTTGAGCAGGTAATCGACCCCGACTTTTTGCAGGGCCTCCATCACGTAGTCGTCGTAGGCCGTACAAAAGACCACGGGGCAAGGCACGTGCACGCGGTCGAAGATCTCCAGGCTCGATCCGTCGGCGAGCTGCACGTCGCACAAGATCAAGTCGAGCGCGCCCCCTTGGGCCTCGAGAAACTCCAAGGTCGCCGCGACGCTCTCGCACACGCCGACGCACTCGGCCCCGGGCTCGAGGGCCTTCATCTCTCGGCGCAGCTGCTCGGCCGCCGGGCCTTCGTCTTCGACGATCAGGTAGCGCACGCGGGCAGCTCCGGGTTCGAGACGAGCGGAATGCGAGCGACGAAGGCCTGTGACTCGGGACCCCACGAAAGCGGATGCCCGGTGACCAGCTCGACACGCCGCGCCAAGTTGCGAAGGCCCACGCCGGTGCTCGGGCGGGCCGAGGGGCGCGGCCGCAGGGGGTTGCGCACCTCGAGACGGTCGGCCTCGAGGCGCAGCTCGATGGCCAGGGGATCCGCGGCGCCGAGGCGGTTGTGCTTGATCGCGTTCTCGAGCAAGACCTGCAAGGAGATCGGGACGATGCGCAGCTCGGGGTGGCTCCCGGGCGCGGGCAAGCCTTCGACCCGCAAGCCCTCGCCAAAACGCAAGGACATCAGCTCGAGGTAATCGCGGGCGAAGGCCAGCTCTTCGTCGAAGTCCACCAGGTCGCGCGAGCGGTTGGCCAGCACGTAGCGGTAGACGCGGGCCAAGGTCTCGTTGAAACGACGCGCCCGCGGCGGGTCCGTCTCGATCAACCAGCTCAAGGTGTTCAGCGAGTTGAACAGGAAGTGGGGATCGATCTGGGCGCGCAGGGCGTCGAGCTGCGCTTGCATGCGCGCTTGTTCCAAACGCGCGAGGCGGGGCATGTCCTCGCTGCGATCCCGGATCAAAAAGACCGTCTCATAGGCATGGGTGACGAAGACCACGCAGATCACGTTGGTCAAGGTCACCGTGCGCACCGCGTCCCAGTCGACGGGCCCAAAGTCTGCCCATGCGTACCACGCGTAGATCCACCCGATCGTCAGCGGCGCCGTGAAACAGACGATGGCGAAGAGCAACAAGGTCAGCTTGCGCACGGGTTGGGCGAACCAATCCCAGTGTTCGCGCTGCTTGAACAAGAGCCATCGATTGCCGTGCCAGATCGTCGCCGACAAGCCGATGAAGGCGAGCTGCCCCCACCACACCCGCGGGTCACTCCAGGCGAGCGCCCCGTAGAGGTTGGCCACGAGCGGAATGGCCAAGCCAAAAGCCGGGATCCCGATTGCGCGCACCCAGCCATCCCGGATCGCGTTGATGGGCAGCTCGGCCACAGCTCATCTTCGAGCAGGCACCGGCCCGTGTCGAGACGCTTCGGGGCCCCCGTGTCCCGGCTCGGGCCCTCGATCTCCGGCCTCGCTCCGCGCGCGACCCCGCGGCGCGCACTTTGGCGTACTCCAAGCTCATGGATCCCGCAGCCGTGAACTGGTTGGCCGTCGCCCTCGCCGCCTTGTCCGCCTTTTTGATCGGAGGCCTCTGGTACTCGCCCATCGCCTTTGGACGGGCTTGGATGGCCGAAAACGGCTTCACCGAAGAAGACCTGGCCGGCAAGGTGGGCCTGATCTTCGGCGGCGCCTTCGTGCTCGCCTTCATCATCGCCGCCAACCTGGCCTTCTTTTTGGGGGCCGAGCCCGGCGTGGCCTGGGGCGCAACGGCCGGCGCCCTCGCCGGGATCGGCTGGGTCGCCTGCGCCATGGGCGTCACCTACTTGTTCGAGCGCAAGTCGATGAAGCTCTTCGCCATCAACGCGGGCTACCACGCGCTGACCTTCACCTTGATGGGCACGATCTTGGGCGCGATGTAGTCGGCGTCCGATTTCGGGACGCCGCCGCCCGCGCGCGCGAGCCACTAGGGCGCCGTGCAGGTGCCGAGGTGATCGAGGCCCGGCTCGGCCGGGTTGCTCAACCAAAAGCCGCGACACACGTCGCCCATCGTCTCGCAGGTGGCCGTCGGATCTTGGGCGTCGCACCAAGGCGTGCAGCAAAAGCCCGAGTCACACGCCGAGGTGTAAAAGCTGTCCTCGCACTTGAAGCCGCTCGCGCAGGCCTCGTCGTCGAAGAAATCGTTGCAGGGCTCGCCGAGGACCCCCTGCCCCGTGCGCAGATCACAACGAAAGAGCCCCGGATCCATGCCGGTGTAGCTGCACGCGTAGCCCTCCGGGCAGCCCGCGTCGTTGAGAGGATTGCAGTCGAAGTTGTCGAGCGTGCAGTCGGTGCACGCGGGGGTGCCGTCGCACTCCTCGCCGGGGTCGAGCACCGTGTCTCCACACGCGTCCCCGTCTCCGTCTCCGTCTCCGTCTCCGTCTCCGTCGCCATCGCCGTCTCCGTCTCCGTCTCCGCTGGTGCTCGTACTCGTACTCTCGCTCGTGCTCGTGCTCTCGCTCGAGGCGTCCGAGGTCTCGGAGCCGACGACGACGCACTGGTTCGACAGACAGGTCAGCCCCGCGTCGCAGCCCCCGCCCGCCAAGCATTCGCAAGACTCGGCCCCCGGCGAGCACTCGAAGTCGGTGCGGCAGCCGCTGTTCCAGCCCGTGGCGAGGCCAAGGCCCATCCATGCACCGATCGCCAACACCCAGCGTCGCGTCATGGTGGGATCTTACGCCGCCGATCCGCCGAGAAACAGCCGCCAGCGGGCTTTTATCGGGCTACCCAGCTGC
>JAUIJR010000395.1 GCA_030431075.1 Polyangia bacterium
CCCCTGTGCGAGCTGGCCCCCTCGCTCGAGCTCGCCGGCTCGACGGTCTGCGAGCAGCTGCGGGCCCTCCCCGCCGCCGCGCGCACGGTGCTCGCCATCACCGACTGGCTTGTGCCCACCGCAGCGCAAAGCTAAGTTCCCGCAACCCAGGCGGATAGCTCAGGGGTAGAGCATCTCGCTTACACCGAGACTGTCGCAGGTTCAAATCCTGTTCCGCCTACCGAGGCCGATCCGCGAGGGTCGGCCTTTTTTCAGTCGTGAAGGCGCATGAGCTCCACGCATCGAGGGCGCGTTCACCGGCGGCTGGCCCGGGCGGCAGCGCGCGCTCCAAAGCGCAGCCTCGCGGCGCAGCAATGCCCGACCGTGCCCCACCGCACCGACTCGCCTATCATCCAAAGGCGTGAGCGAGGACGGCAAAGAGCTCGCGCTGCCCCGCGATGGCGGAGCAGCGGCTCTGGTGGCCACACCCTTCGAGGTGGGGCGCGCCCCCTTTCGCATCAAGGGAAACGCTTACCGCGGTCATCTGGACTACGTGAGCAACGAAATCCCCGGGGGCCTCGACGCCCAAGCCGAGATGCTCAAGCGCTTGCACCCCGAACGTGGCGAGCTGTGGGCGCGCTTCATGGACCAGACCTTTTTGGCCTCGGCTTGGTACGACGTCTACCCGATCGCCATCGCCGGAGTCGCCTGCGCGCGCATCGTCGGCTTGCCCTTTTTGGAGTTCGTCCATCGCCGGGTCTGCGTTCAAGCCCAAGGCGACATCAAGGGGATCCATCGCTTCTTGCTCAAGCTCATCTCGGCCAAGAGCATCGCCGTCCGCATCCCGATCATGTCGGCCCAGTACTTCGACTTCGTCGAGATCGAGCACGTCAAGGCCGACAAAGAAGCGGTCGTCGCCCGCGTCTCGGGGATCCCCTTCGCCCTCGCGCCTTGGTGGACGACCCTCGCCGACGCCTACATCGGCACCGCCTCCGAGATCGCCGGAGGACGCCGACCGCTGATCTCCGCGGGGCCCTACCTCGATGCCGGCGATGCCCAGGGCGTTCGCATGTGCACGGTGCACAGCCAAGTCACCTGGCAAGACGGCCCGGCGCCCGAAGAGGAGAGCTGAGCGAAAGCTCCTCTGGCCTGCCTCGCCCTCGACCCCGACAGCACCCGAGCCCACAGACATCATGGCCCTCCCCGAGTTTGAACGCAGCTACGTCTCGGCCTACGACGGCACGCGACTCGAGGTGCAACAGTTCGGGCACGGACCCCGGACCATGGTCATCGCCAACGGCCTCGGGGGCACCTTGCTCGCGTGGGCGCCTTTGCTACGCGCCCTCGAGTCCGAACTGCGCTTCGTGAGCTGGGACTACCGCGGCCTGTACGGCTCGGATCCGCCGGCCCGCCCGGACAACCTCTCGGTCCACACCCATGTCCGCGACATGATGGCCGTGATGGACGCGACCGGCTGCGAGCGGGCCACGATCGCCGGATGGTCCATGGGCGTGCAGGTCTGCGTCCAAGCCGCCCACGATCTACCCGAGCGCGTCGAGGGCCTCGTGCTGATCAACGGCACCTACGGCCGCGTCTTCGACACCGCCTTCCAAGCGCCCATGTCCAATCGCATCTTCCCTTGGGTCAACAAGGGGGCCATCGCCTTGGGCCCGGCCTTGCCGCCCTTGGTCGGCGCGGCGACCCGCTTTCGGGGGCTGCCCGCGCTGCTCGAGCGTCTGGGGATCGTGGACGAACGACTCGATCGCGAGGTCTTCTTGGCCATCGCGCAGGGCTTCGAGGAGCTCGACTTTCGCGTCTATCACCGCATCATGGAGAAGCTGCACGAGCACGACGGCGAGCCCCTCTTGTCGACGATCGAGGCCCCCGCCTTGTTGGTCGCGGGCCAACGCGACGCGATGACACCGCCTTCGGTCCGTCACGTCTTCGAACGCGAGATGCCCGACTGCCAGAGCTTCTTGGTCCCTCGCGGTACGCACTACTCGCTCATCGAGTACCCCGAGCTCGTCGTCGGGCGCATCGAGCAGTTCTTGAACGAGCGGCTTCCCGCGGCCTGAGCGCGACCCATCGAGCCAGAGAAAAGGGCGAGCCCGCATGGCTAAGCTCGCCCTTCTTGCTGTCGCTCGCGATCAGGGCGGCGGCGGCGGCGGCCCGAAGCCCCAGCTTTGCAGGACCGCCTTCGCGTTGCTGCCCTGCTCCCATCCACCGAGAACGATCCCACCGTCGGAAGCGATGCCCCCCACGCCATAGTCGAACGCCTCCGGCGCCGAGAGCTCGCGGGTGAAGTGCACGTTGCCGCTGCGGTCCCAAGCCCGCACGTAGGCCTGAACGGCCGCGGGTGGACCTCCATCCATCGCGCTCCAGGCCGCCATGACCGCCCCTTCGGGAGAAAAGCCGATCGCCAAGGGCCGGTCTTCGGCCTCCTCGTTGCTGTCCGGGTCGGCCGCGAAGACCTCGTTGAACCCGAAGACGGTCGGCCAGCCGTCGCCGTCGGCCAAACGCAACTGCACCCGAATGTCGAAATCGGGGGGAAAGTTGCTGCCTTCGACTGCGGCCATCAAGGCGATGTCACCGCACTCGCTGACCGCCACGCGGCCGAAGCCGCCTTGTTGGTCGCTACCGACCGCGACCGAGAAGAGTTCGCTCGATTCTGGGCCACCCTCAAAGACCTTGAGGTACTGGGTGCTGCCTTCCCACACGAGCACGTAGACGTTGTCGTTCGGTCCGAGGACCGGAGAGGTCCAACAGTCCGAAACGATCTCCGAGATCGTCGGGGTGGTCACACCCGGGCCGTAGTAGATGTACTCGAGGGTCTGGGTCCCCGCGTTGTCGTAGCAGCCCGTGAACAAGGCCCGACCGTTCGGCATCCCCAAGCTGGTCTCCCAGCCTTGGAAGTCGGCGCGAGTCTGGTCGTCGCTCCCCGTCGCGCTGCCAAAGCCGTCGATGTTCACCACGCGCGTCAAGTTGAGCGCCGGGTCGGGGCTTTGGTTGATGTAGAGGTTCCCCGCCAAAGTGGTGCGCCCATCGGCGTGGTGGACATGCGCGTTCCCGTTCCAGCTGCCGTCGACGCTGGCCACGTAGTCGTAGACCTCCGCGACCGAGGTGCGCATCGCGTTTTCTTGCAGCACCTGAACCCAGCCGAGGCTGCTCGGATATGCGTAGCCCGAGCCGCCGTAGGACACCCTCCCGTTCGGCAGCATGTTGAGCCAGTAAGGCTGTGCGTACTTGTTGCCGGAACTCGAGTCGATGTCGAAGTCGTGGGACCAACGCGACAGGGGCGCGGTATCGAGGACCCAATTGCCGCTGAGGGTGCAGCCGTCGCCGTCTCCGTCGCCGTCGCCATCTCCATCCCCGTCGCCGTCGCCGTCGCCGTCGCCATCTCCGTCGCCGTCTCCATCGCCGTCGCCGTCTCCATCTCCGTCGCCGTCTCCATCGCCGTCGCCGTCGCCGTCTCCATCTCCATCGCCGTCTCCATCGCCGTCGCCGTCTCCATCGCCGTCGCCATCGCCGTCGCCATCGCCGTCGCCGTCTCCATCTCCATCTCCATCTCCATCTCCATCTCCATCTCCATCTCCATCGCCGTCGCCATCTCCATCGCCGTCTCCATCGCCATCGCCGTCTCCATCTCCATCGCCGTCTCCATCTCCATCCCCATCTCCATCTCCGTCGCCGGTCATCGTGGAGTCCATTCCCTCGCCCTGCGACGTCGAGGACTCATCTTCGGACTCGCTGTCGGTCTCGTTGCCCTCGTAGACGCAGACGCCCTCACCGAGCTCACAGACGAGCCCGTCGGCCGGCCGACAGTCCTCGTCACTTTCGCAGGGGCGGCCGTCGAGAGGCGCGCCGATGGAAAAGCAGGCGCTCGACGCCGAGAACAGCGCAAGCACTCCCAAAGTCTTGAACGATCGCATCAAAAGCTCCCTCGAATCCCAATGCCGGCGTAGCCCGGCGCGAGCTCCGGTCGTGCGCTGACCTGGCTCTTGTTCTTCTTCGCGCCCAGCACGAGCAGCGCCACCCCGGCGCCAACGCCCACGACGCCCACGACCGTACCCGCGATGCCCATGGCATTGCCGGCCTTGCCTCGCTTCTCCAAGCCCTCGAGCTCGGAGATCGGGGTGTCGAGATCGTCGTACTCCTTTTGGGCCGACGAAGCCTGCGCAAAGCCGGCCCCCATCAAGCCGAAGCCGCCGACGCCCACCGCCAGCGCCACCGCGCCACCGATCATCAGGGGGCGACCCGGTCCGGCCCCGCCGTCATCTCGGGAGGGCCCGGTCTCGCTCGTCCCGAGGCTCGCTTCGGGTTCCCTCTCGGGCTCGGGTCCCGTGGGGCTCGGCGTCGGCTCGGCCTCGGCCTCGGCCTTGGCCAGCTCGGCATCGATCTCCTCGATGGTCTTGCGCGCGCGCTCGAGGTCCTCTTGGTTGCCGAGGCTCTCTTGTTCGACCGCGTAGCGCTCGAGCAAGAGCTTGGCCTTTTTGAGATGTACGATGTCCTTGTCGATGCCGTACTGCTTCGAGCGCGCCGTCGCCAAGTTGTAGACGACCGCGCTGCGGATCGACGCGTACTCGGCCTCGGTTCCGAGCTTGGCGTAGGCCTTCTCCCACAGCTCGATGGCTTCGAGGTACTCGAAGAGCTCGTACTTGGCCCGGGCTTCTTGGTGAAGTGCCTTGGCGGCCTCGATGTTCTGATCGACCTGTGCCTCTGCTTGCGCCGGCCCGGCCTGGGCCGCGGGCGCGGCGACGAGGAGGCTCGATCCCAAGAGCGCGCAGGCCAGGATCTGCGTACGGTGACGCCGTTTCACACCGCGACTCTAACCGCCCGCGGCTGCAATTGGCAGGGGTGCGTGTGCGCCGAGCTTGCGCCCCGCGGCGCTCGCGGTGCCGACGCCACAGCGCGCTTGCGCGTTTCGAGGGCCGCGCGTCAAAGGCGACCGAATCGCAGGGCGCTCGGGTGCGTGTCGTCGCGCCAGACGCGGTGCTCCGCGGCGACGAAGTCGTCGGCCTCGGCCTCGAAGATGTTGTCCACCCAGCTTTGGGGGTTGCGATCCACCAGCGGAAACCAAGTGCTTTGCACCTGAATCATGACTCGGTGGCCGGGCTCGAAGGTGTGCAA
>JAUIJR010000012.1 GCA_030431075.1 Polyangia bacterium
GAGACCAACACCGGTGGTACCTTGGTCCCATGCTTCGCAGCACTACTTTGACTACGACCTTCTTGTGCGTCGCTTTGGGCCTCAGCGCCTGTGGCGACGACGGTGGCGCGGAAGCCACCGGTGACGACTCCACCTCCGACACCAGCGACGACGACAGCTCCGGCGAGACCGGCGAAGAGTCGAGCACGACCAGCACCACCGGCGATGGCGATGGCGACGGCGACGGCGACGGCGACGGCGATGGCGACGGCGATGGTGATGGCGACGGCGATGGCGACGGTGACGGCGATGGCGACGGCGACGGCGACGGCCTGGTGCACTACCGCATGACCTCGGTCGTGGTCCGCGACCCGCACTTTTATGTGGAGCTCGTCGCCTGCGACGACATCACCGACACCCTGGTCAATGGGCTCATCGAGGACGCCATCCAGATGGACGGCGACGATCCGGCGGACGGTTTCTTGGACCTGAACTTGGTCTACGGGCTCAACCCCGGCAACGGCCAGGCCGCCGGTGGCGACTCGGAAGCCGGCCTCGCCCAGTGCACCGACCCCCCGGATACCACCACCTGCACCTGGGGTGCCTTCGGCGCCCCCGAGGCCAGCACCTTCACGAACCTCAGCAGCGGCGAGTGCATCTCGACGGCCGAGTTCGACGGCGACTACGGCAGCCTCGACCAGCCGGGCTTCAACTGCTTCAACTCGGCCTTCACCAGCTTCACCTTGGACTTCGGCGGGATTCAGATCCCCTTGTCCGACGTCGAGCTCTCGGCCCAGTGGAGCGGCGGCGGCCATACCGGCGGCGTTCTCAAGGGCTTCTTGGACGAGGCCACCGCGGACGCTTCGATGCTCCCCGAGGGGCTTCCCTTGGTCGGCGGTCAGTCCGTGTCGGCCCTGCTCGCGGGCGGTACCGACAACTGCTCGACCGAGGACGACACCGAGATGCACGACGGCCAAAGGGGCTGGTGGTTCTTCGTCGAGTTCGAGTCCGTCGTGGTTCCCGAAGTCACCCTCTGAGCTTCGACTCAACCCAAAGAAAAGGCGCGCCTCGACCGCGCCTTTTCTTTTTTTGCGCGTAGCGGGCCGCGTCGACTCCCCTACACTGCGCCCATGCATGCGTGGGTCCGCCCCCTCTTGATCTCGAGCACCCTCATGGCCGGATGTGAGAAAGACACCAGCACTGCCCCCGAGCCTCATGCCGACCACTCCGGTCACGAAGGCCACGCTGGCCACGAAGGGCATGCCGGTCACGAAGGCCACGCCGGTCACGAAGGCCACGCCGGCCACGGACCGGCCGCGCACAAAGACCACAAGGCCGCGGGCATCCACCATCGTTTCGCCGACGCCGAGCAGTGGGCGGCGGTCTTCGACAACCCCGAGCGCGACGCCTGGCAAAAGCCGGACGAGATCGTCGCCTGGATCAACCCGGCGCCCGACGCCGTCGTCGCCGATCTCGGCGCGGGCACCGGCTACTTCGCCGTCCGGCTCGCCCGGGCCGTGCCCAAAGGCTCCGTGCTCGCCAACGACATCGAAGCCGACATGGTGCGCTACCTCGGCGAGCGAGCGGCGCGCGAGGGCGTCGCCAACCTCGTCCCCGTGCAGGGCAGCGCCACCGCCCCGGGCCTCGATCGCAAGGTCGACCTGGTCTTCGTCTGCGACGTCTACCACCACATCGAAGATCGCCCGGCCTACTTTGCGGCGGTCCGCGAGCAGGTCGAAGACGGCGGGCGCCTCGTCATCGTCGACTTCGATCCCTCGGCCCCCGAGGACGCCCCAGGGCCGCCCGCGAGCATGCGCGTGACCGCCGAGCAGGTCACCGCCGAGCTCGCAACGGCCGGCTTCGTGGCCGCCCGCAGCGAGCGCGAGCTGCTGCCCTACCAGTACATCTTGGAGTTCACCGCCAAGTAGTACGAGGACGCCCGCTCGGCGCGTAGACCACTCAACGCGTGGCCAAAATCAGCGCGAAGCCGATCGCCAGCAAGTTGAGGTCCAAAGACACGCGCAGGTCGTGGCCCACGCCGGCCTCGGCGAAGGCCATGCCGTGGGAGAGCTCGAGTCCCAGCGCGCCCCAAAAGGCCTGTGCGCTCACGCCGTGACGCAGGCCCGGGTCGACCCCGCGATCAAAGGCACCCACCAAGACTCGCGGCTTGTAGTAGCCGGCGACGAAGTCATTGCCGACGCCAAAGCCCACGCCCGCAGAGGCGGCGTGTCCCAAGCTTCGTGCGTCGCTCGACCAGCTGTAGCCGAGCTCGGGCCAAAACCAAGCCTCGACGGTCTTGGTGGCGTGGCGACGCTCGGGTCCACGCCCGCTCGGTGGCGCGAGCAAGGTGCCGACGCCCAGCTCGAGCCCGAAGGCGGGCACGGGCGAGGCGAAGCGAAGCTCCACTGCCGGCGACACCCGCAAGGTCGGAAACCAAAAAGGCGAATCCGCAGGCCGGCGCGTCTTCACGCGCGCTTGAAAGCCGAGCGGGCCCTCGTCGATCTCGGACAGCTCGGGGCCCTCTTCGCGGGGGCCCAACGAAAGCGGCACAGCCGTCTCCCCCACCCTCGCTCGGCCTTCGTCGGGGCCGGGCCCGAGCTCGAGGCGCTCTGGGTTCGCCGGCAGGCTCTCGAGTTCGCGCAGCTCGCCCTCTCGCCAGACGAAGACCCGGGGCCCGATCGACAAGAGCAGTTGGGTCTCGCCCTCGAGCCTTCGACCCTCCATCCGGATCGGACCCGCCCCTCGCTGCCCTTGGGCCGCCGCGGGGACGCGATAGCTGCGGACCTGCGCGTCGTCGATCGAGATCCGCAAGAGGCGTTGGTAGTCGGCCAGCACCCAGACCTCGGCGCTCGTGGCATCGGGCCAGGCCGCGCGCCAGGGCAGCTCGAGGGTCGCTCGGCGAAGTCCGGACAGCTCGAGTGCCTCGACGCCTTCGGGCGCGATGCGCCACAGGCCCCCCGGCGTGCCCGTCACCCATAGGTCGGCGCCCAGCTCGAAGCTCACCCCCGGCTCGAAGCCCTCGGCCCACGCCGTGGTCGTCCACGCTCCCGTGCCGTCGACCCGGTACAGGGCCTTCTTGCCGATGAGGACGCCCCCGTCGCCGCGCCGGTGGGCCGCGATGACCTTCTCGCCAAAGACCAAAGGTGCGCTCGCCCGCAGGGCCGCGCTCCCCGCCCCGGCGAAGTCCTCTGCGCTCCAGTCGGTGGCCGGGCCAGCCTCCGGGGCGGACGATGGCGGCGCCGCGCGTCCCGTCACCGGGAGCGTGCAGGCCAAGGCCGTCCACACCGCGAGGCGCCGACGCACGGCTCAGTCCGCGTAGACCTCGGGCTTGAGGACGCCGATGTAGGGGACGTTGCGGTAGCGACCGTCGTAGTCGAGCCCGTAGCCGACGACGAAGGCGTTGGGACACTCGAAGCCCGAGAAGCGGACCTCGACGTTCTCTTTGCGGACGGCCGACTTGTCGAGCAAGGCGCACACCTCGATCGACGCGGGGCGTCGCGTCTCGAGGTTCTCGAGTAGGTAGCGCAAGGTCAGCCCGGTATCGACGATGTCCTCGACGATGAGGATGTGCTTGCCGTCGACGTCCACGTCGAGATCCTTGAGAATCTTGACGACGCCTGTCGACTTGGTGCCGCGGTAGCTCGACACCGACATGAAGTCGACCTCGAGCGGCAAGTTGATCGCGCGCACCAGGTCGGCCAAGAAGAGAAAAGAGCCCTTGAGAATGCCGACGACGAGCAGCGGCTTGTCGGTGTAGGCCGCTTGGATCTCGCGGCCGAGCTCGGCGATGCGCGCGCGCAAGGTGGCCTCGTCGAAGAGGACTTCCGCGGCCAGGTCGTCGGCGAGTCCACCGTCCCAGATCCCTTCGCTCATGCCGCGGACGCTATCACGCCCGCGCGGGCGCATGGACCGGCGGCGGCATTTGTTCGCACGCCGTGAATCGCTACCCTTCCCACATGCCGCGGCACAATTTTGCTCCCCTGGCCGGCGAGCTTCGGCGACTGACCCTCGACGCCCCCAGCTTGCGCGACAACCGGCTCGGGGATCCCTCGCGCCGGGAGATCGTCTTGTACGCCAGCGAAGGCTGCGCCCCCGACGGGCACAACGCCCCCCTGCTCGTGGGCCTCGCGGCCTACGGCGGCAGCGGCCTCAAGCTCGTCGGCTGGCAGAGCTTTTCGGAGACCTTGCTGCAGCGTGTCGATCGCCTGGTCGCGTGCGGCGAGATGGGCCCGGTGGTCGTGGCCCTCCCCGACGCCTTCACCTCGCTGGGCGGCAACCAGTATCTCGACAGCCCTTGGCTCGGCCGTTGGTCGAGCTACTTGGGCGAGGACCTGCTGCCCGCCATCGCCACCGAGCTCGGCCACGTGCACCCGGCCGCACGCCGCGGCGTCTTTGGTCACTCCTCGGGCGGCTACGGTGCGCTGATGCAGGCGCTGCAGCATCCCGGCCGCTGGGGAGCCGTCGCCTGTCACTCGGGGGACATGGGCTTCGACTGGCTCTACCGCCACGAGCTCGCCGGGGCGAACCGAGCCCTCGCCGCGCACGGGCACGATCCGGAGCTCTTCTTGCGGACGCTCGCCGACCGTCCCCGCCTCGCCGGCCCGGACTTCATCACCTTGATGATGATCGCCATGGCGGCGAGCTACGACGGCGATAGCGAGCGCATCACCTTGCCCGTCGACCCGCACACCTGTGAGCTCGACGAAGCCGCGTGGGCGCGATGGTTGGCCTGCGATCCCGTCGAGCTCGCGCGTGAGCCAGCGAAGCTGCGCGCCCTCGAGGGCCTCCAGCTGCTCTACCTCGACTGCGGGTCCCGCGACGAATACAACTTGCACTTTGGCGCGCGTCGCTTCACCCGCGCGCTCGAGAGTGCAGACATCGAGCACGTCTACGAGGAGTTCGATGGAGGCCACTCGAAGGTGGCCTACCGCTACGATCGCTCCTTGCCCCTGCTTCAGCGCGCCTTGTCGGGCGGCGTCTCGGGGTAACAAAAGTCCACCACGAAGGCCGGGCCTCCCCCGGGGGGTGCCATGTCGCGCGCGTTGACCAGCAAGCCGTAGGCCGGCGCGTTCGAGACCAAGGCCCAACCGTTGGCGTCGTCGGCCAAGGCGAACTCGAGCTCGGCCAAAAAGGCGTCGATGTCGACCGAGACGACCAAGGTCGCGTTCCCGCTCAAGGGCGAGAGCGGCGCAGAACCGGCCAAGGGCGCGAGCGCCCCGAGGGGCGAAGCCTGAGGCCAAGGCGCCAGCAGCCCCGCGTTACGCCAGCCCCAGGTGGCGACGCCATCGTCGGGGGGCTCGGGGACCTGTGCGTCCCAGGTCCACGAGTCCCACGCGGCGGAGTCTCCGGGCTCGAGCGGGTGCAAGGACACGAAGTGGCCGGCATTGAAGACGCTCTCGCCTTTGATGCCGATCTCGAACTTGACCGAGGTGATGGTCGCCTCTTCGGGGATCGCCGCCGCGGGGAACTCGGGGAGATGCGCGAGGTAGATCGACTGCGAGGGAGCCTCGCCGCCGACCCAGTGGGTGGCGCGGCCCCCAAAGGCCAACTCGTAGCAAGGGGCACCGACCGTTCCGGTCATGTCGTCGGTGACCGAACAAGTCCCCTCTCCGGCCGGACCTTCTTGCACGAAGGTGTCGTGCTCGACGCTGACGCGCAGGGACTCGCAGATCTCGGCGCCGTCGCCATCGCCATCGCCATCACCGTCGCCGTCGCCGGTGCTCACCGTCATGCCGTCGTCGTCACCGTCACCATCTCCATCGCCATCGCCATCGCCGCCGACCTCTCCTTGACTCTCGGCGTCGCCATCGCCGTCGCCGTCGCCGCCGACCTCGGACTCGGCGCCCTCTTCTTCGCCCTTCGTGCTCTCGACTTCGGCCGATTCGTCCGCGTCGGCCTCACTCGCCGATTCCCCGGACTCGAAGGCCGGGTTCGCCATGCGGCAGCCCATCGAGAGCGCGAACACGCCCCCCGCCGACCACAGCCTTCGCCGCGAAACACCCATCGGCCCCAGCTTATCGTGTCCCGCCGAGCTTGCGCTAACATGCGCGCATGCGCGGGAAAGGCTCGGTCTTCGGCCTTGGCCTGCTCCTCGGCCTCGCATGGCCGACCGGGGCGTGGGCCGGCAACGGGACCAAGCCGCGGACCCCGCCGATCTGGCCCGCGGACACGAGCTGCCGGCTCCACGTGGACCGAGGCGTCGATGCGCAGGTCCACTTCGACTACGCGGTCGCCTTCGACGACGTCGTCCCGCCGGACGTCACGGACGAGGTGCCGGACTCGCGGACGCATCAGTTCTTCGCCCTGTGCCGGCAACGGGATCCACGCGAAGAACTTCCCCGCTGGATCACCGCAGACGACGTCGCGGCCGCGGAGGCCTTCGACCTCCTGCAAGACGGCGACGGGGGCCCCGAGACGATCTTGGAGAGCAACCCCGAGTGGTCCGACTGTTTTTGGCGGATCACCCCCGACGACGCCCGCGTACCGATCACCGTGGCGCAAGCCGAGATGGGCTTCGACTGGGACACCAGCGCGATGCCGATCGGTCACTACCTGATCTACGGCTACACCTGGGAGCCCTGGGTCAACATCTGGACCCTGCGCCCGGGTTTGATCACCGTCGCCGACGGAAGCGGCTTCGACGATCTGCCCCCCGCCGCGGCCATGGTCGGCCCCCGTGAAGAGGGGACCGACACCTTGATCTATCGCGACCAGGTCGTGGAGCTCGAGGCTTGCGCCGCCGCCATGCCCGGCTCAACCTGGTCCGTCGAGTATCTCGTGCTCCAAAACGGAGGCGAGGGCGAGTGGGTCGAGTACGCCGCGCCCCTTCCCCTCGAGGGGGAGAGCCTGAGCTTCGACTTTGTTCCGCCCGAGCCCAGCTGGGGCGAGAGCTCGGTGTTCGTGCGCCTGCGCGTGCGCGACCCCATGGGCCGCGAGTTCACCGCGCCGACCTATGTCGAGTTTGCGGTGCTCAACCAAGACGAACCGCAGTGCGGTGAGGGGGGCTTCGTCGCCAATCCCGGCTGCGGCGAGGGCGAAGGCGAGACCGACGCGGGCGAAAGCGGCGGGACCGAGGCCGACGCCAGCGGCGGCGCGGGCGACACCGGGACCGGCGCCGACACGCCCACCCCGACCGGGTGCGCATGTGCAGCAGATCGACCCGCCCCGGCCCCGCTGTGGCTGCTCCTCCTGGCCTCGCCATGGCTGTGGCGCCGGCGTGAGATCCCTTGCGCCGGGCCCCGCCAGGTCGACTCCGAGCCCGGCCCTCGAGAGGTTTGACGGCGCCTCGGGGCCCCCCTATCTTCGCCCTTACGGGCCCATAGCTCAGTCGGTTAGAGCGGCCGGCTCATAACCGGTTGGTCCCTGGTTCGAGCCCAGGTGGGCCTACTCATCGACCCGACCTCGCGTGTCACCGCGGAGTCACACGGAAACTGCCATGAATCCACAGATCGCCGCCTTGCACGCCCTCCAAGTCCACGACCGAAAGATGGTGGCCCTCGAGCGGCGTCTCGCGGAGATTCCCCGCCGCATCGACGAGATGGACGCGGACGTCGCGGGCCTCGAGTCCATGGTGGGCAAGGAGCGCAGCAAGCTCGAGGACGCCGAGAGCTTCTTGCGCGAGCAAGAGAGTCGCCTCGAAGACGAGGAAGAGCAGATCCGAAACTCGAAGGCGCGCCTCGGTGCGGTCAAGACCGCCCGCGAGCTCAACGCCGCCCAGCGCGAGATCGACGGCACGCGACGCCTCGCCACTGCGCGCGCCCAAGAGATCGACAACATCAAAGAGGCCATCGGCCAAGCGAGCGAGCGCGTCTCCAAGATGCAAGGCGCGCTCGACGAGCTGGTCGCCGAGTTCGCCACCGAGCGCGGCCGCCTCGAAGCCGAGAGCAAGAAGCTGCGCGGCATGGTCGAGAAGGACGGCGACGGGCGCGGCAAGCTGCTCGGGGCCGTCGACACCCGACTGCGCCGCACCTACGAGCGCATCCGTCGGCGCGCCGGCGGCGTGGCCTTCGTGCCCGTGCGCGAGCGCCGGTGTGGCGCGTGCCGCATGAACGTCTCGCACTCGCGCTACGTCGAGCTTCGCAAGGGCACCGAGATCATCCCCTGCGAGAGCTGCGGCCGGCTCTTGTACTGGCAAGGCCACTTCCCCGAAGAGGCCAAGCGCCACGAGGCCAAAGTTCGCAGTCGCGAGCAGTCGGAGCTCGAAGCTTCGCTGAGCGAGTCCGCCTAATCCTAGCCAAGGCCGACCGGTGGCGGAGCCCGATCCCGGAGCGCGTCCCAACGCGGCCGCGTCGAACGACAGTCGCGCGGCGCGACGCGCTCGCTTGCTCGCCTGGGCCCATCGCCACCGTTGGATCCTCGCCGTCGGCGTCGCCGCGTTGCTGGTGAGGCTGCACTGGAACCTCGTCGTCCACCCCATCGGCGACTACTTGTACTCGGACATGTCCGGCTACAACCGCCGGGCCAACGGGGTGCTCTCGGCGCCCTTCGCCACGCACGAGTACACCGTATTTTTTCCCTACGGCACGACCTGGATGGTCGCGGCCTTGAAGCTCGTCTTCGGCGGCGACAATTACCCGGCCTTCGCCGTCTGGTACGCGCTGTTGGGGAGCTTGGTGGTGTGGAACACGATGTGGATCGTCCACCGCATCACGCCGCGCGTGTGGGTGGCCCCGCTCGCCGGCGGCCTGCTGACGGTCTACTACCCGCTGATCTCGATCGGCGGCTATCTGCTGTCCGAGATCCCCTTCGCCGCGTGTCTGACCAGCGCCGCCTTCTTGCTGATCCGCTTGCACGACGAGGGCCGCAAGTCCGACGCGTGGGCGATCGGCGTGCTGGTCGGGATCGGGACGGCGATCCGCCCGCAGATGCTCATGTCGGTGGGCCTGGTCGGCATCTACTGGCTGATCGCCCGCAAGGCCTTCCCCAAGATCACCTGGGCGATGCTCGGCCGCGTCGCCTTGCCGCTGATCATCGTACTGATCGGCTCGAGCGCCCGCGTCTACCGGCACACCGGCGAAGTCGGCCTGGTCTCCACCAACGGCGCGATCAACCAAGTCTTTGGGCGCTGCCACAACAAGGGCATCTACGCGCGCCCCAACGCGCGCAGCCCCTCGACCATCCGCTTCGCCCCGCCACCGCTGATTCAACTCGAGGCCCACTCGGCCCTCAACCCCGACGCTTGGATCCGCCTCGACCCGGTCTTTGGCGCCGATGACAGCCCCATCGAGTGGCTGGAGGGCTTTGCCGTCGACGAGTTCGGCTGCACGCGCCGCACCTGTCGACTGCCCGGCGGCGAGATCGAGTACCGCGGCTACATCGGTGACCAAAAGCTTCAACGACGCTTGGCCGCCGAGTGCGTGCGTCGCAGCGGCATGGCCAAGCAGCTCTACTTCGGCTTCGTCCACATGGTGCAGCTGTGGGGCTACAACTCCATGTGGCCGGACCAGGCTGACCCCAAGCCCAAGCCCGACTCGCCGATGCAAAGCTGGCGGGCGCTGGCCGAGTTTTGGCGTCGCCTCAACATGATCTTGTTCGCCCTTCCGGCGCTGATCTCCTTGCTGTGGCTGGCCCGCCCGCACGCCGATCCACGCCGCGCCCTGCTCGTGCTTCAGTTCGCGGCCGTGCTCGCGGTCGCGGCCATGTACATCGGCGGCGTTCGTTTCCGCCTGCCCTACGACCCATTCATCATCGCGTTGGCCGTGCTCGTGCTCGAAGCCGCCGTCCTACGCGGGCGAAGCTGGCGAGAGCGCCGGCGCGTCGCCTGAGTCCTCGGCGTCGGTTGCGACGCCGGGCTCACGCCAGGGGTGGGCCTTGAGAATGCGACGCGCCCGGTCGATGCGCGCCTTGGGCAGCTTGCCTTTGGCCGCGCTTTCGAGCGCGTGGAAGAACTGAGCGCCGGAAGCGAAGCGGTGACGCGCATGCTTGGCCAAGGCGATGGCCACGACGTACTCGACTTGCGTCGGGATCTCCGGCACCAAGGCGCTCGGGCGAAGGGGTTGGTGGTGGACCACCTCGTAGAGCACCTGCGCCGGGCTCTCACCGGCGAAGGGCCGCCGCCCCGTCAGCACCCGGTACAAGACCGCACCGAGCCCGAAGACGTCGGCGCGACCATCGACGTCGGCCGCTTCGGCCTGCTCGGGCGACATGTAGCTCGGGGTGCCGACGAGGCCCGACTGGGTCAGCGTGCCCGAGGAGTCCCGGGCCTTGGAGACTCCGAAGTCGAGGATCTTCCACAGCTCCTCCCCGCGATCGTCCAAAAAGAGGTTCCGGGGCTTGATGTCGCGATGGACGATGCCCGCAGCGTGGGCCGCGTCGAGACCCCGGCCGACATGCTCGACCAGCATCAGGGCGTCCGCGACCGAAAAGGTGCCCTTGCGGCGCAGGTGCCAGCCCAGGTCGTGGCCCTCGAGGCGCTCCATCACGATGAAGGGTGTGCCGTCGGGGGCGCTGCCGGTCTCGAGTACGCTGACGATGTGCGGGGAGTCGAGCCCGCGCGTGATCTCGGCTTCTTGGTGAAAGCGGGCGACCAGGGTCTTTTGGCGCGTGACGCCCTGCACGAGCAGCTTGACCGCCGCGGGCGCCTTGCTCTCGACCTCGCGGGCCCCGTAGACCTCGCCCATGGCGCCGCGTCCGATCAACGCGCCGAGCTCGTAGCCGCCCATCTTGGCCCCCGTGTAGCGACCGCCGACGCCCCGGCCGGCCGCGAGCGCGGCGTCGAGATCCTGCTTCACCTCGGCGAGCTGGGCCTCTCGCATGCCCGCGAGCAGGGCCGATTCGTGCGCGTCCGAGATGGCGCGGTAGAGGATGCGCCGCCCCTGGCGAGCCACCCAGGCGGTCAAGACCATCACCAGGGGCGCCATGAAGGTGAAAAAAAAGCGGGTCTGCGTGAGCACGTCGCGGCTCGCCATGCGACCCGGGTCGTCGAAGAGGCCCACCGTGATGGCGAGGGCCATCACGAAGTAGCCGAGCGCGGCCACGATGGGTGCCCCCAGGGCCCAGCTGCGATCCCAGCCGGTGGCGATGAAGCTGATCCCGAGAGTGACCACCAAGGCCGTCGGTGAAAAGACCCCGAGATAGAGCTGTACGACCCACGACGCGGCCACGCAGGAGGCGGCAAACCAACGAAAGAGGCCGCGCGTGTAGTGGCGCGGATCTTCGCTTCGCTTCGCGGTCCACAAGGACGCGACCATGAGGTTGCCGAGGGCAAGTTCGGTGGCGACGACCAACCATGTCGGCCCCCCCAGCCACACGATGCTGATCATCGTGAGGCCCAGCAAGATGCCCAGCGCGCGGCCAAAGGCGGCGGCCCGCGCCGCCTCATCGGCCCTGAGCGCTCGCTTCGCGGCGCTGCTCGCTCGCTTGCTCACGCCTTCGAGGCTCGAGGCGAAGTCCGAAGTCGAGGCGTAGGAGTCTTGCGAGTCGCCCTCGCTCAGGCTCGGCAGGTCTGCGAGCGAGGGCGCCGTGCCTTCGTGGGGCTCTTCGATCGGGCCCGGCTCGTCGAGGGTCAGGGTCTGGCTGATCTCCGCGCCCACCGGACCGGGGGCTGCGTCGGGCAGGGGTCCGACTGCGCCCTTGGCCTCCTCGACGGGACCCGACGCGTCGCTTTCGACGGGAGGATCCTCGGGCGGCCGATCCGACACAGCGGCGCATCCTAGCGCGCGAATGGCCGCGCGTCGGCCGAAGCGACCCCTACACAAAGGTAGGTCCCGCCCTCCCCTCTCGTGTTTTTATCGGCACGCAACTGTATTTTAAATTCGCCCCATTGGCGTCGAAAATGGACGCTCATGGCACATTTTTTCGAAATGCCGCTCATTTTCACCATTTATACCGTAGCGTGCCGTATTAGTTCCGTGCCAATTTCTCGGCGAGGCTTCCATGCACTTCGTCGTCACCGCCAGCGCCACCAAAACCGGACAACCCGTCTACCGTGCCCCCGCGGACACGTGGACGGAGCGCTTCGACGCCGCCCAGAGCTTCGGCGAGCGCGCCCTCGCCGAGGCGGCCCTTGAGGCGGCACGTCGCGAAGAGGCCGTGGTCTGTGACCCCTACCTCATCGACGCGGCCCACGCCGAGATCGACGGTGAGCCGCGCCTGCGGCCCGTCGCTCTCAAAGAACAGATCCGCGCGGACGGCCCCACGGTCGCGCTCCCCTGATCCCCGCGTCGAGCACCGAGGACCGACGATGTACCGCTACGACGAACACGACGCGACCATCATCCGCGAGCGCGTCGCACAGTTTCACGACCAAGTCGCCCGCCGCTTGTCGGGGGAGATCAGCGAGAACGAGTTCAAGCCGCTGCGCCTGCAAAATGGGCTTTACATGCAGCTGCATGCCTACATGCTGCGCGTGGCCGTGCCCTACGGCTGGCTCTCTTCGGCCCAGCTGCATCGCCTCGCCCATGTCGCGCGCACGTGGGACAAGGGCTACGGCCACCTCTCGACGCGCCAGAACGTCCAGTACAACTGGCCGGCCCTCGAGGACGTGCCGAAGATCCTCGCGGCCTTGGCCGAAGTCGAGATGCACGCCGTCCAAACCAGCGGCAACTGCATCCGCAACACGACCTCGGATCACTTCGCCGGCGTCGCGCGCGAGGAGCTCGAAGATCCGCGCCCCTACTGCGAGCTGATCCGCCAGTGGTCGACCTTCCATCCCGAGTTCGCCGCCTTGCCGCGCAAGTTCAAGATCGCGGTCACCGGCTCGCCACGTGACCGCGCCGCGGTGCAGATCCACGACATCGGCATTCGCATCGTCGAGAACGAGGCCGGCGAGCGAGGCTTCGAGATCCTGGTCGGCGGCGGCCTCGGCCGTACACCCCGCATCGCGCGGAGCATCCGCGACTTCCTGCCCAAGGCCGACCTACTGAGTTACCTCGAAGCGATCTTGCGCGTCTACAACGAGCAGGGCCGCCGCGACAACAAGTACAAGGCCCGCATCAAGATCCTCGTCGACGCCCTCGGCGTCGATGCCTTCCGCGAGGCGGTCGAGGCCGAGTGGGCCGAGATCAAAGACGGCGCCATGAAGCTCACCGACGAGGAGCTCGCACGGGTGGCCAAGCACTTCGAGCCCCCCGCCTACGAGAGCCTCGAAGGTGGTGACGCCCTTCTGGCCGGCAAGAAGCTCAGCCCCAACCGCCGCTTTGCCGCTTGGCTCGAGTCGAACGTCGAGCCCCACAAGGTCCCCGGCTACGCGGCCGTGGTCATCACCGTCAAGTCGCCCGGACGTCCCCCCGGGGACATCACGGCCGACCACATGGACGCGGTGGCCGAACTCGCCGAGCGCTTCGGCTTCGGCGAGATCGTCATCACCCACCGTCAAAACCTGTGCATCCCCGACGTGCGCATCGATCAGCTCGAGGCCCTGTGGGCGGAGCTCGACGCACTGGCCCTCGGCGAGGCCAACTACTTTCGGGCCACCGACATCATCGCCTGCCCGGGCCTCGACTACTGCAGCTTGGCCAACGCGCGTTCTATCCCCGTGGCGCAGCGTCTGACCGAGCGCCTGCACAAACTCGAGCGCCTCGAGGGGGTGGGTGAGCTCACCATCAACATCTCGGGCTGCATCAACGCCTGCGGCCACCACCACGTCGGCAACATCGGCGTGCTCGGCATCGACAAACAAGGCGAGGAGTTCTACCAGCTGATGTTGGGCGGCTCCTCGGCCGAGGACGCCTCGCTCGGCAAGATCCTCGGTCCGGCCATCCCCTCCGACGAGATCGTCGATGCGGTCGATCGCGTCCTCGATGCCTACCTCTCCCTTCGCAACGACGGCGAACGCTTCTTGGATTGCGTCCGTCGCGTAGGCACCCGCAGCTTCAAGGAACGCGTCTATGTCTGAGTCCAACTCCCGCCCCTCCATCCTCGTCAACGGCCAGATCAGCGAAGACGCCTGGCGCAGCGTCGACGACGAGTCGCCCGTGCCGAGCGAAGGCGACGTCATCGTCAGCTTGGCCCGCTGGCAGCGCGATCGTCCGGAGCTCGGCGATCGTCTGGGGCGTACGGCCGTCCGTCTCGATCCCGAGCACAGCGGACGCGAGCTCGCCGACGCCTTCGACGCGCTCGACATGATCGTCGTGGACTTTCCCAAGTTCACCGATGGTCGCGGCTACACGATCGCGCGTCGCCTCCGCGAACAGCTCGGCTGGCGCAAGGCCTTGCGCGCCCAAGGCGACGTCCTGCCCGACCAGGTCTTCTTCATGCAGCGCTGCGGCTTCGACGTGCTGGCCCTGCGCGCGGACAAATCCCTCGAGACGGCCCAGCGTGCCCTGTCGGCCTTCAGCGTCAGCTACCAAGGTGCGGCCGACGACCCGCGCCCGCTTTACCGTCGGCGTCCCGAGGGCGTCGTCAGAAGCGCCCGCGCAAGCTGATCGACGCCCCCTGCGGCCCGGCCGAGACCCCATAGCGCCACCGACGCAAGCGCACCCCGCCGACGATGAGGGCGGGCAGGGCCGCCGCGGCGGTGAGGCCGGCGCCCAAGGCCAGGCCCCGGATCATCCGGGGACGCGGCCCGCCGTCGCAAACGCCAGCCGTGCAGCGGGGCACGGTCGCCTCGACCACGGCACCGACGGCCATGCCTCCGGCCGCGATCGTCAGCACGCCGCCGATGGCCAAGGGCAGCTCGAAGCTGGCGCGCCCGCGCGAGCGCGGCCCTTCGTAGGCCGGTCGCTCGGCCTCGTCGCGCGGGCGGTAGGGATCTCGGGCCACGCCGACCTCGACCCGCTGCGCGCTGCCCTCGGCGAGCTCGAGCTCGAGCTCCTCCGCCCCGGCCTCGCTGTAGACGACGACTCGATAGCGCCCGGCCACCAGCCCCTCGAAGCGCACGAGGCCCCCGGGCTCGGTGGTCGAGAAGGCGGGCGGCAGATCGCAGGCCTCGCACCAAGCCGAGACGCGCAACTCCGGCTGCGGAATCAAGCTCTCCTTGGCGTAGACGAAGACCTCCAAGCTCGCGCTCGCCTCGCTCGCCGGGGCCGCCGCCGGAGTCGCCGCCGGAGTTGACTCCGGATCTGGCGTCTCGCCCGCGGGCGCCTGGACGAGCATCCACGCGCTCAAGCTGCTCCAAAGCAGTGTCGTCGCCGGCACCCTCGCAGTGTAGTGGATCCGGGCCCGCCCGCGAGACGCCGCGCACAGCGGGGCTATACTTTCGCGGTGAGCGACGAGGCTTCGAGCGCGCCCCTGCAACGGCACGGGGCCGGCCACCACGAGGGACCCAGCCGCACCAGCCCCTACCCGATGTCGCGCCTGGCCCCGGTCCACGACCTGGTGGACTTGGCCCGCGAGATCGAGCGGGCCGACGAGCTCTTGTCGGCGACCACGCACGCGAAGCTCGACGAGATCGCACGGCAGATCCGGGCGCTCCAGGCCCGTGCCCGCGCCGTCGTCGAGGAGACCCGCGTCGACCTGGCTTTGCACCACGCGCGCTGCAACTTCGAAAAGCGCGTCGGTCACACCTATCACCTCTACCGGCGAGACGATGGCGAGCTGTGGTTCTCGATGCTCTCGCCGGCGGAGTGGCGACGCTGCCCCCATCACTTCGAGGGGAGCTTTCGCCTCGAGGCCGATCGCAGCTGGCAGCCCGTGGGACACGAGGGCGAGACGAGCGCCAAGTCCGACTTGCTCGCCCGGATCGCGGGGGCGGAGTTCGCCTCGGACGAGGCTTGATCTCGGCGCGCCGAGACGCGAGGCTGCCCCCCGATGTCGCGCCGCCTCGCCTGGCTCCTCCTTTCCACCTGCGTCGGCTTCGCCTGCGCCGGCAAGAAGAAGTTCGCCAGCGATGCCCCGATCGAGAGCATCGATCAGATGTGTTGTGCCAAAGGTGACGCCGAGAGCGGTCGCTTTGGCGGATGCGTGGTGACCGACCGCGCCTGCCGAGAAGAGACGCCCTTGTGGATCCGCGGCACCATCTCCTGCGGAGCGATCGACGAGGCAAACTGTCTGGGTGCGCGTTGCTGCCAGTTCGGTGAGCGCTGGGGAAGCGACGACGCCGAGCTCGACTGGAACCCACCGGACGAGGCCTTTCCCGCGGCGCCCGAGAACGCCGACGACGAGCCCGCGGCGGCCTCGCCTTAAACGACAAAACCGCCCGCAAGTGCATGCGGGCGGCTCGCGCGATCACTCGCGCAAGAGAGGGCTCAGGGCTTGTCCGAGAGCTGGGTGCAAACCATGTTGCCCTTGCCGTCGGTGGTGCACTCGTACATCTTGCGCAGGGCGCCGAAGAGGAAGTTGTCGTTGCGCGCAACGTAGAGCTTGCCGTCGTGGGAGGCCATGGCTCCGTAGGAGCAGCCGGTACCGACGACGGGAAGAGCCATGAGCGCGATGAGAAGGGTGGTCACTTTTCGCATTTTGAGTGGTCTCCTGAGAGCCTCGACCGTGGTCGAGGTAGGCAGTGAACTACCACGTCCGGCGGTCTGGGCGCCCCTTTTGGGCCCACTGCGGCTAGCACAAAATGCGTAAAGAGCGACTCGACTGAGAAGCAGATCACGATCGATGACAGCTTTACTCGCTTTCACCGACCGGCCCAATGGCCGCCCCGCCAAGTGCGCAATGGTGCAAGCGAACTGTGCGATCGAATCTCGCGATCAAAAGCTGAAGCGCGCCGCGGCACCAAAGCCCTCACGACTCCCGTAGGGCGCGAAGCGAGCTTGGAGCTGAGGCTTGCGGTGCTTCTTTCGCAACACCACGCCGGCCGTCAGTAGACCCACGCCGCCCGCGGCGACGAGCAGGCCGGACACGGCCACCACGCCGCCGGTGCCGTCGAAGTAGGGACCACCGAAGGGATCCGATGCAGCATTGCCGGCCGCGGTGGCCAGGCCGACGGGCCCGGCCACGATGACCAACACCGCGCCCACACCGATCGCCGCGCCGCCCCCGTAGATGAAGCCGGTGTACATCTTGTCTTTGCGTCGCAGCTCGGGGTCGTTCTTGATCGCCTCGCGTCGAGCCAGGGTCGCTTGGGCCAAGTCGAGCTCACCTTCTTCGGTGGCCTCGGCCGGCTCGGGCCCTTCGGCGGGCGGGTCGCTGCTTTCGCCCCCGCTGCGCCCCAGGCCCGCGGCTTCGGCCTCGGCGATGCGGGCGGTGACCTCGTCGAGCTTCTCTTGGGCGTCGGCCCGGTCGCGCACGGCCCCCTCGGAGTCGCCGTACAAGGACTGGTGATTACTCAAGTAGCGATCGAGCAGGGTCTTGGCGCGGCGCAGGTGCGTGATGTCCTGCGAGATCTCGAAGACCTGCATCTCGGCCTCGGCGATGTTGTAGACGAGGGCGTGTCGCACCTGAAGGTTCTCGGCGTTGTCGTCGACCTTCGCGTAGGCCTGCTTCCAAAACTCGAGGGCCTTTTCGTACTCGCCGATCTCGTAGTGAGTCTTGCCTTGCCGATAGAGCTGCTCGGCCTCGCTGGGGCCGGCCTCGGCCGGGCCGTTGAAGCTGGCGAGCGCCACGCCTTGGGGCAGCGCCAGGCTCGTGGCGAGGGTCAAAGCGAAGGCGCGGGCGAGCTTCGGCACGGGGCCAAGATATCACGCAGCCCCCGCCTGCCCAGACGTGTGGCCCAGCGATCGAGGGCCCGACGCGGTGCAAAAGTAGTGGAGGCGGTGGAGCCCGAGTCGTTCATAAGCCGGGTCCTGTCCCCGCTTCGCTTGCGCTCGGCGGGTGGTGCTCATTCATCTGAGCGGCACTACCCGGGACGGGGCGGGCCACCCCATGGTCCCTGTTCGGCCTTGCTCCGGGTGGGGTTTACCGTGCGACGCGAGTCACCCCGCGCCCGGTGCGCTCTTACCGCACCCTTTCACCCTTACCCGCCAAAAGCGGGCGGTCTGCTCTCTGTGGCACTTTCCTGCGAGTCACCTCGACTGGGATTTCCCCAGCACCCTGCCCTGCGGAGCCCGGACTTTCCTCGACGACCAAAGCCGCCGCGAACACCTCGTCGGCTCGACCTCCACCGCCTCCGCGGCGGGACATAGCACGCAGGCCCCGCGACGTCATCTCGGCTGGCCGAGACGCCGCCGGCTCAGGTCGGCGGGAGGGTGTCCGAGACGGTGCGGACCGGCGCGGCCGGGCTCGCCTTGCGCTTGTCGGCATCGTTGGCGACGAGCACCACCACCACCGTGACGTTGTCTTCGCCGCCGCGCTCGAGCGCGAGTTCGGTGCACACGCGGGCCAGGTCCCCGTAGTAGTGGGCCTTGGCCAGGCGCTCGAGCTCGTCGAGCTCGAGGTAGTTGCACATGCCGTCGCTGCACAACAAAAAGGCGTCGCCGGGACTGACCGCGACCGAGAGCAGGTCGGCGTGGACCTCCCGCTCGAAGCCCACCGAGCGCGTGATGATGTGCTTGAGGTCGCTTTGCTCGGCCTCTTCGGGGGTGAGCAGGCCGGCTTGGACCTGCTCGTTGAGCCAGCTGTGGTCCGAGGTCAGCTGCCGGGCCGAGCCCTGGCGAAAGAGGTAGCAGCGGCTGTCACCGACGTGCACCACGTGGGCGCGGTCGCGGTGGACCATGACGCCGCACAGGGTCGTGCCCATGCCGTGCAGCTCGGGCTCCGCCATCGCCCGGTCGAAGATCCGCGCGCTCGCCTCGCTGGCCGCGACGCCGAGCAGCTCGTTCACGGCCGCGCTGGCGTTGTCGTCGGACATCGTGTCGAGGCGAGAAAAGCTCTGCCCGACCACGTCGTCGACGACCTCGACGCAGGTGCGGCTGGCCAAGGCCCCGCCCGCGTGACCGCCCATGCCATCGGCGACGAGGTACAGACCCAAGTCGTCGTTGACGAGATAGGAGTCCTCGTTGTGGCTGCGGACGCGACCGACGTCCGTGATGGACCACGCGATGATGCGCACCGGCCTGACTCTAGCACCAAGGACCGCGCGCCGGGCACTGCGGTGATCACGAACTGCCCCGAGGCGGGGCGATGCCGCGCGCGGACGCCCCAGGGGGCCCGAGACCACGCTAGATGCGGAAAGCCTCGGGTTCCTCCGAGATCGAGATCTCGGAGCCGTCGAAGCGGATCCGCCGCGGCTTGTCGTCGATGACCGTCAGCAAGGCCACCGGGCGCCGCCAGATCCGCTCGAGGTTGCGCAGGGTGTCGCGCGCGTAGCCCATCTTGAGGTCGGTGCCGTCGTGGCGGTGGCCCAAGAGCAGCTCGCCGCGGTTTTGGTGGTTCGCGTCGATCACGTAGATGAAGGGCTGACCAAAGTTGGTCAGCTGCTGCAGCATCTTCGACTTGATCTCCGCGAACTCGCGGCTGCTGATCTCGAGCTTGCCCGTGCGGCGGTTCTGCGCGAAGGCGAAAAAGTTTTGCCGGTGGCAGAACTCTTCGGTGAAGAACTCGTCCACGAAGGTGACGTCGTTGTAGAGGCGCCGGACCTCGAAGATCTTCGAGCGCCCGAGACCGAGCTGCTTGTCCCAGGCGATCTTCTGGGCCAGGTTCTCGCACTCTGACCACTCTTTGCCGAACTGCCCCTTGTCCCAGCGCTCTTCGATGTCGTGGTACAGCTCGACGCCGAGCTTGTAGGGGTTGAGCTGGTTGGGCCCCATGGCCGTGACCCCCGAGGCCGCGTCCGCGTAGTCGATGATCTCGTCATCTTTGAGCGCGCGCTGGGTCATGATCTTCGAGTGCCAGTAGGTGGCCCAGCCCTCGTTCATGATCTTGGTCTGCCGCTGCGGCAAGAAGTAGTAGGCCTCTTCGCGGATGATGCTCAGCACGTCCGCCTCCCAGGCCTCGAGGGGCGCGTGGTGCAGCAAAAAGCCGAGCACGTCGCGATCGGGACGCGGCGGGATCCGCTTCTCGCGGGCGGCCGCTTCGGCCTTGCGCCGCTTTTGTTCTTCGAGGAACTCCGGCGGGTTGATGTAGGCGTCGAGGTAGCCCTGGTCGCTGCGTAGGCGGCCGACCTCCTCGCCTTCGTCTTTGGCCTTGGGCTTGCCCTCGCTCTCCTCCTCTTCGGCCCGACGGCTGCGCGGCGACTCCATCTCGCGAAAGGGCAGCCAAGGATCGATGAGGTTGTCGATCGAGTGACAGACGTCGACGAACTTCTCGACCGCGTCGACGCCGTGGCGGTCCATGCACCGGCGCACGCGCACGGCGTGGTTGGCCATGCCGTCGATCATCTTGCGATCGGTGTGCGAGAAGAAGTGGTTGTTCTTGAAGAAGTCGCAGTGCCCGTAGACGTGCGACATCACCAACTTTTGGTCGACCGTGCTGTTGCCCTCGAGCAAGTAGGCGTAGCAAGGGTCGGTGTTGATGACGAGCTCGTAGATCTTCGAGAGCCCGTAGGTCTGGCTCTTGAGCAGCTTGTCGTACTCCATCCCGAAGCGCCAATGGGGGTAGCGCACGGGGAAGCCGCCGTAGGCCGCGATCTCGCACATCTGCTGGTAGTCGATGAGCTCGAAGATCGTGGTGAAGCAATCGAGGCCGTACTCCTCGGCGTAGCCGAGGATCTCGGCTTGGAGTTCGTGGAGGTAGCGCGGAAGAATGGCCATCAGCGTCCCGCCTGCAAGAACTCGCGGATGGAGTCCATGATGTCCTCTTTGCTCTTGATCTCGCTGGTAACCAGTTTTTGGTCCTCGTCGAAGGCGTTGCGCAGGTCCTTGATGAACTGCCCCGAGCCGTAGGGGCTCTCGACCTGGCCGTAGCCGAACTGGTTGACCTTGGGGATCAGCTCGTCGCGCAGCAGCTTGACGCACTGCCCCGTGTCGTCGACCGACCAGTTGTCACCGTCGGAGAAGTGAAAGGCGTAGACGTTCCACAGCTCCGGATCGAAGTCGCGCTCGATCATCTCGTTGCACAGCTTGTAGGCCGAGGAGATCATCGTGCCGCCGGACTCGCGGGTGCGAAAGAAGACCTCGCGCTCGACCGCCCTCGCCGTGGCGTCGTGGATGATGTAGCGCGACTCGAGGCCCCGGTACTGGCTGCGCAGCCAGGTGTCGATCCAAAAGCTCTCGATGCGGACGATCTCCTTTTGCTCTTCGCCCATCGAGCCGGAGACGTCCATCATGTAGATGATGACGGCGTTGGACTGCGGCTTGGGCTCGGTGCGCCAGCTGCGGTAGCGGCGATCCTCGCGGATCGGCGTGATCACGGGGATCCGCGGGTCGTAGGTGCCCGAAGCGATCTGCCGCTTGAGCGCGCGCTTGAAGGTCGCCTTGAAGCTGCGCAGGGACTCCGGGCCCACGTTGCGCATGCCGACGTAGCGGTCTTTGGTGGTCTCGAGCTGGTGCTCGCCTTTGGGCTCGATGCGGGGCAAGCCGAGCTCTTCGCCCAGGATCTGGGCGAGTTCATCGAGGCCGACTTCGACCTCGAGCTCCTTGCTGCCCTCGCCCTCGCCGGCTTCGCCGCTGCCCTCGCCCTCACCCGGCTCGCCTTGGCCGACCTCGTCGCCGACCTCGCCCTCGCCTTGGCCGACGCCACCGCCCTCCCCGTCGCCAAAGACGAAGCGGGGGATGTCGATGTGCGGCATCGGGATCGTGACCTTGTCGTTCCCCTTGCGCGTGATCATGTCCCCGCGTGAAACGTAGCGACGAAGGTTCTCGCGGATGCGCCCGCGCACGATCTCCCGAAAGCGACGGTGGTCCTTGTCGATCCTGGGGATGAGCGCCATATCGCGTGCGTAGCTGCGTGGGTCGGTAGGGTCGGTCGGTCGTGTCAACGCCGAGGGCCCGACCCGCATCATCAGTGTAGCACTCCCCGTCGGGCAAAGCCCCCACCGGACGCGCGCCCGGCGAGGCGTCGCAGGCGATCGCCGCGGCCCCCGTCACAACGGGGTTTCACACCCGGACGAGTTCGCGGCGTGCCCCGCGGCCCGAGACCTCCTATGATCTGCGTGGGCACCCCCGCGGGGTGCCGGGGAAGCAAACACGACATGACCGCTCTCGTCTCGAAGATCGCCGAGCTCCAGGACTACCAACGCTACGAGGACCTCCACTGGACCGGTAGCTTCGAAGAGTACTTGAGCTTGGTTCGAGCGCGACCGCAGATCGCCCGCACGAGCTACGAGCGCCTCTACGACATGATCTTGTCGCACGGCACCGAGGAGTACGTCGACAACAAGAAGAAGATCACGCGCTACAAGTTCTTCAGCGACGAGCGCCACGGCGGCGCCGATGCGATCTTCGGTCTCGACATCCCCTTGATGCGCGTCGTCAACGTCATCAAGGCCGCGGCCAAACGCTACGGCACCGAAAAGCGGATCATCTTGCTGCACGGCCCGGTCGGTTCGTCGAAGTCGACGATCGTCCGCCTCATGAAAAAGGGCCTCGAGGAGTACAGCCGCACGGGTGAAGGCGCGCTGTACACCTACGAGTGGGCGCTCCCCGAAGAGCTGCGTCACCTGACCGCCGGCTCCGAGACCTTCCCCTCGCCGATGAACGAGGAGCCCCTCAAGCTCATCCCCCCCGAGTGGCGCGACAAGGCCATCGACAACCTGGGCCTGCGCTCCGAGGACTTCCGCCCGCACATCAAAGGCCAGCTCAACCCGGCTTGCCGTTTCATCTTCGATGAGCTGATGCGCATCTACAACGGCAACTGGGCCAAGGTCGTCGACCATGTCCGGGTCAAGCGCATGCTGATCAGCGAAGAGGACCGCGTCGGCATCGGCACCTTCCAGCCCAAAGACGAGAAGAACCAGGACTCCACGGAGCTCACCGGCGACATCAACTACCGCCGCATCGCCGAGTACGGCTCGGACTCCGACCCGCGCGCCTTCAACTTCGACGGCGAGTTTTGCGTCGCCAACCGCGGCGTGATCGAGTTCGTCGAGATCCTCAAGCTCGACGTCGCCTTCTTGTACGACCTGCTCGGCGCGACCCAGGAGCGCAAGATCAAGCCCAAGAAGTTCGCGCAGACGGACATCGACGAGGTGATCATCGGTCACACCAACGAAGCGGAGTACAAGCGCCTGCTCGAGAACCGCTTCATGGAGGCCCTGCGCGATCGTACGGTCAAGATCGACATCCCCTACATCACCAAGCTCCAAGAGGAGATCAAGATCTACGTCAAGGATTACAACCCCCAGCGCGTGCGCGGCCGCTTCATCGCCCCGCACACCCTGGAGATGGCCGCGATGTGGGCCATCTTGACGCGCCTCGAGGACCCCAAGAACCAGCAGCTCACGCCGCTGCAAAAGCTCAAGCTCTACGACGGCAAGACCCTGCCCGGCTTCACCCAAGACAACGTCAAGGAGCTGCGCAAAGAGGCCGACCGCGAGGGCATGGACGGCATCTCGCCGCGCTACATCCAAGACAAGATCGCCAACTGCCTCGTCTCCGAGCGCGGGCAAAAGTCGATCAATCCCTTCTTGGTGATGAACGAGCTCGAGTCCGGCTTGCGCAGCCACTCGCTGATCACCAACGAAGAGCTGCGCAATCGCTACCGCGAGATGCTGGTCATCGTGAAACAAGAGTACGAGGACATCGTGAAAAACGAGGTCCAGCGCGCGATCAGTGCCGACGAAGAGGCGATCCAGCGCCTGTGCATGAACTACATCGACAACGTCAAGGCCTACACGCAGCGCGAGAAGGTCAAGAACCCCTACACGGGGCAAGACGAAGAGCCCGACGAGCGACTCATGCGCTCGATCGAGACGAAGATCGACATCCCCGAGTCGCGCAAGGACGACTTCCGGCGCGAGATCATGCACTACATCGGCGCGCTGGCCATCGAGGGCAAGCAGTTCGACTTCCGCACCAACGAGCGCTTGTACAAGGCGCTCGAGCTCAAGTTGTTCGAAGACCAAAAGGACTCGATCAAGCTCACCAGCTTGGTCTCGCAGGTCGTCGACAAAGAGGCCCAAGAGAAGATCGACGTGGTCAAGCAGCGGCTCATCCGCAACTACGGCTACGACGACCAGTCCGCGACCGACGTGCTGACCTACGTGGCCAGCATCTTCGCCCGCGGCGAGCTCAAGGCCGACTAGCCACCGAAGATCGGCTCCGGCAACGCCCGCGAACTGGCGACGACTGGCGGCCGGGCTCACGTATGATGGGCCGGCGTGAGCTCGTCTGCGCCGCTCGATGCCCGCTTGGGCCCCCGCCGGCGCGCGCTGGTCTTCGCCGCGCTGTGCGGCCTGCTCTTCGTGGCCTCGATGCTGCCGCGAGCGAGCTACACGGTCGACGACGCCTTCATCTACCAACGCTTCGCCCGCAACGCGCTCGCCGGCGAGGGCCTCGTCTTCAACCCCGGCGAGGCCGTCGAGGGCTACAGCTCCCCGCTGTGGATGCTGCTTTTGTGGCTTGGCGCGAGCCTGGGCGCGAAGGGCTTCGTCTTCGCGCGGCTGCTCGGCATCGCTTGCACACTGGCGGCCGTAGGCAGCTTCGCCTACCTGCTCGCTCGACGTTGCCGTCCCGGCCTCGCGCTGGGCGTGGGTGCCCTCTTCGCCCTGTCTCCCGGCCTCGCATGGTGGTCCGGCTCGGGCATGGACACGCCGCTCGTCGTGCTGCTCATGGTCTTCTTCGTCGTCGGGCTCTTTGACGACTCCCCACGGTGGGTCCTGAGCGCGGCGGCACTTTTGGCGATCGCCCGCCCCGAGGGCCCGATCTTCTTGGTCGTGGCCTGGGCGTGGCTCATCGGACGCGCGCGCGCGGGCAAACTGTCCCCCAGGCGCGCCTGGCTCGCGGCCTCGGCCGGCGCCGCCCCGCTGCTCGCCTGGCTCGTGTTTCGCCGCATCAGCTACGGGGCGTGGCTGGCCAACAGCGCGTGGGCGAAGCTCGGCCGGCCCGCGACGCCCTCGTCCGCGGACTACGGTGCGCTCGAGTACTGGGGCGAGATCCTCATGCGCGCACCGGCGAGCGTGATCGCGTTGGCAGCCGGGCTGGTGGCCCTGCGAAGCATGCAAGACGCCGAGCTGCGCCGACGCCTCGCCTGGCTGGGCGCCCCGGTGCTGGCCGGCACCGCCTTTTTGACCTTCGTCGGCGGCGACTGGATGCCCTGGCCTCGCTTTTGGCTACACCTTTTGCCCGCGCCCTTCGCCCTCTTCGCGTTCGCCGGGAACGCCCCCGCAGCCCTGGTCGCACGGCGACGCCTTGCGCTGCTCGCCACGGCGACGCTCGCCACCTTCGTCGTCCAAGCCCGCGACTTCTCCCCCGAGCACAGCTTGCACGCCCGCTCGGGGCTGCGCGTGCAGGCCGGCTGGCTCCGCGCGACCGAGCTGCTGCAGCCCCTGCGCGGGGACATCGGCGCGGGACACTACGCCGAGATGATGCTCCGTCACAGCGCACCCGGTGACTGGGTGGTGCACATCGACATCGGCCAGTCGGCCTACTTCGCCGAGGATCTGCGCATCCTCGACTCGGCTGGCTTGGTCACGCGACCCGAGGCCGAGTTTCTCCACGACTCGAGCCGCGCCGAGGCCCTGCGCGCGCGCGTCGAAGCCCTGCACCCCGCCGTCGTGTTCTTGCTGGTCGACGCGAGCGGTCGCCCGGTGATGCCGGTGCAAGCGGCCTTGGCCCCCGCGATCTGGGGCCGCTACCAGCTCGTCGATCAAAAGCCCTGGTGGGGCGAGAACATTTTGCGCGTCTACGTGGCCAGCGACCGCACGCAGCTCATCGCCGATCCCGAGCGGTGGCGCGCCTGGCAAGCGGCCTCGCCGGGGCTCGAGCTCTTCGCGCCCGGCCAAGCCCCGGGCCAAAGCCCGCGCTGAGTCGCCGCGCTCACTGCCCTTCGGCCCAACGCGTCCCCGCCGGCAGCTCGAATTCCTCGCGCAGCTTCGCCAGCCGCTTCGCCTCGTCGCCGCCACCTTCGGGCACCCACACCTCGTAGCGCAGCGCGGGCTGGCCGTCGACGCGCTCGAGCAGCATCGGCGACTCGCGCAGCTCGATCTGCGCGACGGCCGAAAGCGGCACCCACTGCCCATCCGCCGTGCGCAGCTGCAAGCTCGCCAACTGCTCGGCCTCGCTGCCCTCGAGCGCGAGGCGAAGGCGAATGCGTACCGCCCCGACCGACAGTTCGCTCCCGTAGGTCGCCGTACGCAGCAACTCCGCGGCCGCCTGGGCGGTGAGTCCGAAGCGGGCCATCGCATCTCGATCGAGCTGGAGCTGGATCTCGGGGCGGGTGGGCTCGAGCTCACGCAGCCACTCGAGCTTCGCCGCATCGAGGGCCCGCTCGAGACGCGGCGCCAAATCTCGCAGCGCTTCGGGCCCTGCGCCGCCGCCTCCGACGAGCAGGACCAGCGGCTCTCGCCGCCATCCCACCCGCCGCGCGAGCGTGATCTCCAGACCCGGCAGGGCCGCCCGGGCGTGGGCCATCGTCGCGTCGATCTGTGGCGCCGCGGCGGGCGGAAAGCTCAGCTCGAGCGCGTCGGGCTCCCGCGAGAACCAAAAGGCCAAGGGCGGGACCGACCCCGCCTCGAAAAAGGGCCCGAGCACCTGCATCCCCGTCTGCTCCCAGTCTCCCGGGGCCCGAATGCGGAGGCGCAAGCGTTCCCGATGGTGCCGCAGCGACTCTCCGCCCTGCGCCGAGAGGCGATCGAGTTCGCTGCGATCGAAGTGCTCCGGGTCGACCTCGAGTCGCCAGCATCGGTAGGCCGTCGTCGGGTATCCGCACTCGCAGTCGGGTCGAGGGTCGACGCGAAGCTCCGCGATGTCGCCGAGCTTCACGCTCCCGTCCGCACGCAGGGGGAAGTCGGCGAGCGCCTCGAATCGCGGCAAGGACCCCGGCCCGAGATTCGCCTCGAGGAGCCCCCGCAGGTTGGCGAGGTCCACGTCCAAGGCCCGGGCGCGCTCGGGCTTCACCCGGATCTCCGGCGTCGGGGAGCGGTCGGGGCACGCCTCGAGACCGCGGACGCCCTCGAGTCGCTCGAGGCGGCGCTCCAGCGCATCCGGGTCTTGGCCACTGCCGCCCATCAGGCCCACCCACCAACGCTCCTGCCCTACGGTCGGCATGGCGACGACCGGCGGACCCACGTCCGCCGGCAACTCGGCTTGTACGCCCTCGAGCCGCTCGCGCACGAGGCGAGGGTCGAGCGCCTTCGCGTCCGCGAACTCCAACTCGAAGCTCGCCTCGCCCTCGGCGCTGCGAGAGCGCATCGACGCGAGTCCCTCGAGTCCCCGCAGCTCGTCCTCGACTAGCTGCGTGATGAGAGCCTCGAGGTCGGCGGGCGCGTAGCCGGGCGCCTCGTAGCGCACGAGGACCACGGGAGGCCCGAGCTCGGGCATGTCCAGCGACGGCGTTTTAGCCTCCGTCGGTGCTTCTTTCGTCGCGGCCGGCTCCGCCTCGCCGCGATTGCAGGCGAGCAAGAGCGCCAAGGTCAGCGCGCCTCGCGAGGGCGCCCCGTGCTTCACATCTTCGCCGCGAGCTCGCACGCGGTCGGGTTCTCGTCCTTCTCGCAGATCTCTTGGCACTGCTCTTTGGTGATCTTCCCGCAGATCTCGATGGTCTTTTCTTTCCACTTCGCGCAGGCCTTCTCGTTCTCGCTGATCTTGCAGCCGATCCCGCAGTCTTGGCTCGTGCCCTCGGGGCTCAGGCACATCTTGGTGGCGAAGTCTTCGCTACACGCCGAGGCGAAAGCGGCGAGGGAGAACGCGGCGGTGAACAGCAGGGTGCGCATGCCTCGACGCTACCAGCTCGGCGCATGGCCAACGCGTGACACCGGCCGAGGCCTCACTGGGGCGGCGGATTCGGGCTTCGGCTGGGGCGATCCGGCGGGGTGGGTGGCCCGACCCCCAAGTTGCGAAGCTGAGCCAAGAGCAGCGCGCGCGCCTCTTCGAGGTAGCGCCGCTGCTCGGGGTCTCGCAAGTCGAACTGCTCGGTCATCGCCGCGAGCATGTCGGTCGACTCGCGATACAAGCGCTCTTTGTCGGCGACGCTCAGCGTCTTCGAGGTCTCGGTGAGCGCCTCGAGGGCGGCCATGTGCGCTTCGAAACGCGAGACCACCTCGGCCGCGTCCTTGGGGCGCAAGGGGTCGTCGACGATCGGCGGCGGCTCGACCACCGTGCGCGCCTCGAGCTGTGGCCGCGTCGACCGGCCCGCGCGCGGAGGCCGAGACGACACCCGGCCGCGTCCCCCCGGGGCCTCGCGGATCTTCGCCTCCTCGTCTTCGGGCGCCTCGGACTCGGCCGCCGCGCGGGGCGCCTCGGACTCGGCTGCATCCCCTTGCACCAGCAGGTACACCGCGCCGCCGAGTAAGGCGACCGTCGCAGCGAGGATCCCGGCGCGAAGCATGACGGGCGAACGCTAGCACGCCGGCGAGCTTGCGCCCCGCGTGCTAATTTCGCGCCGTGTTCGCGCTGAGCAGCTTGTGTCTCGTGCTCGCAAGCGCCGTGGGTGCGCCGCTCGCAACGCAAGCGACGAGCTTCTCATCGCGCCCCACGCAACGCGTCGACCTCGAGCTGCAAGACGCCGACATCCACCAGGTGCTGCGTTTGTTCTCGGAGATCGGCGGCGTCAACATCATCGCGCGCGCCGGCGTCTCCGGCCGCGTGACCGCGCGCTTGCAGGGCGTGCCCTGGGAAGAGGCCCTCGTGCAGATCTTGGCGAGCTTGCAGCTCGAAGCCGTACGCGACGGCAACGTGATCTACGTCAGTCCGCGGAGCTGACGCGGCCTTCGGGCATCGAGTCCGGCGCCGCCGCGCCCCCGCGTCGAAAGCGGTACCAGGCCCAGGCCAGCGCGAACCAGGCCACGGCGACGATGACCGAGGGGTCTCGATCGAGCACGACGATCAGCAGCACGGCCAGGCTCGAGACCGCGTAGAAAAAGGGCGGCCAAGGGTAGGCCAGCACCCGATAGGGGCGCTCGAGCTTCGGCAGCTGGCGACGCAAGACGACCACCGCCATCACCGTGAGCGTGCCCGTGATCAGCATCGCGCTCGAGGTGTAGTCGATGAGCGCGTCGAGATGCGGCACGCAGATCAACAAGAGCAAGGAGATGCCGGCTTGCAGCCACAAGGCCACCGTCGGCGTGCCGAAGCGGCGGTCGAGCTTGCCGGCGGCGGCGAAGCAGTCGCCCTTGCGCGCCATCGCAAAGGCGATCCGCGAGCCGATCATGGTCGTGCCGTTGAGCGAGCCGACCATGGCCAACAAGATCAAGCTGGTGATGACGGTGATGCCCCCGTCGCCGTAGAGCGCGACCGCGGCCGCGGTGCCGGCCTCGCCCACGCCGGGCAGGGCGGCAAACCCGAAGACGGCCAAAAAGCCCATGCACAAGACCAAGTAGACGGCCGTGACCGCGCCCGTGCCCCCGACCAGCGCGCGCGGAAGGTTGCGGCCCGGGTCCCGAATCTCGCCGCCCACATAGATGGCCGCGTTCCAGCCCGAGTAGGCGAAGTAGACCCCGAGGTAGGCGCGGCCGATGTCGGCGAGATCGAAGGCACCGGCCCCTGCGCTCTGGCTC
>JAUIJR010000396.1 GCA_030431075.1 Polyangia bacterium
TCGATCCCGAGACCGGTCACGTGAATCTGTTTCAGGTGCTCTACGTGGTCGACAAGGTCGAGCTCGCCATGCGCGAGATCAGCTTGGACAAGGCGCACCGCGCCGGGCTCGAGGCCGAGATCGGCGACGAGCTGCTCTTCCAGATCTTCTATCTGGAAAAGGACAAGAAAAAGGCCGAGCAGCAAGCCCGTGACTACCCGGAGATCGAGGCCCTGCAGCAGGTGGGGACCGCCTTCGGGCGCATCGCGGCCCAGACGGCCAAGCAGGTCATCATCCAGCGCGTCCGCGAAGCCGAGCGCGAGAACCTCTACGACCAGTACAAGGACAAAAAGGGCGAGCTGATGACCGGCATCGTCCGTCGCTTCGAGCGCGGCTCGATCGTGGTCGAGGTCGACAATGGGCGCGCCGAGGCGCTCTTGCCCGCGCGTGACCAGGTCCCCCGCGAGTCCCTGCGTCCGGGCGACCGCATCGTCGCCTACGTCAAGGACGTCGACAAGTCGGCCCGCGGTCCGCAGATCATCTTGTCGCGCACGCATCGCGGCCTGGTCGAGAAGCTCTTCGAGCACCACGTGCCCGAGATCTTCGAGGGCATCGTGCGCATCGAGGCTTGCGCCCGCGAGCCCGGCGCCCGCTCCAAGATCGCCGTCTCCAGCCGCGACCGCGACGTCGACCCCGTCGGCGCTTGTGTCGGCATGCGGGGCAGCCGCGTGCAGGCCGTCGTGCAAGAGCTGCGCGGCGAGAAGATCGACATCGTGCCCTTCAACGAGGATCCCGCGCGCTTCGTGTGCAACGCGATCCAGCCGGCCACCGTCTCGCGCGTGCTCATCGACGCCGAGCGGCACACGATGGAGCTCGTCGTCCCCGACGACAAGCTCAGCTTGGCCATCGGCAAGCGCGGTCAGAACGTGCGTTTGGCCTCGCGCCTGACCAAGTGGCGCATCGACATCCACTCCGAGTCGAAGATCCGCATGTCCGAGGCGCGCGCCCAAGCCGAGATGGCGGCCGTGCCCGGTGTCGGTGCCGAGCTCGCCACCACCTTGTTCATGCAAGGCTGGCGTTCGGTTCGCGCCTTGGCCCTCGCCGACGCCGAAGAACTCGCCGAGTTCGTGGGCGACGTGCAAGAAGCCGAGCGCATCATCGAGATCGCCAACGACGTCGCCAGCGGCAAACGCGAGCTGGACGTCGTCTATCCCACCGCCGAGTCGCTGCAAGCCGCCGCGGCCGAGGCGAGCGCGGAGGTGGAGGCTTGATCCAAGGGCCCGTTCGAAGCTGCATCGGCTGTCGCGCTCCACGCGCACAGTCGGCTTTGCTGCGCCTCGAACGGGCCGCGGACGGCCGCCTTTTGCCGCGGGGACGCCAGGGATCCGGTCGTTCGGCCTACCTGTGTCCCCAAAAGAGCTGTTTCGACCAAGCCCTTCGCAAGAAGGCTTTCGCTCGCGCCTTTCGTGGCGCGCGTGTCCATTTCGACCCGAACAAGCTGTGGTCGCAGCTTGCGAATGCTTTATCATCCGCCCCCGATGGGGCCCCGCCGCTCCCCGGCGCCAGCGAAACGGCGTCCTCCCTCATCGGAGAGCCCTGACCCCACATGGCCAAGATCCGCATCTACGAGCTCGCCAAAGAGCTCGGCAAGGACAACAAAGCGCTCGAACAGCACGTGCGCGATCTCGGAATCGAGATCAAAAGCTACATGTCCACCTTGACTCCCGAGGAGGCTGACCGCGTACGCGTGTCGCTCGGCCAAAGCGGCCCCGCGCCGACGGCCAAGGCCGCCCCGAAAAAGGGACCGGTGCGTCGTCGCTCGGCCCCGATCCGTCGCAAGGCCTCGGGCCCGCGTCCCTCCGAGAAGGTCGCGGCCGAAGAGGACGAAGAAGAAGAGGAGACGCCGACGCGCGCGGCTCCGGTCTTCCGTCGCTCCACGCCCGGCACCCGTCGCGTCGCGGACGCGGGAGGCGGGGATCCGGCTCCGCGCGTCGCCGAGGCCACGCGGCCCCCGGTGGCCGAGAGCAGCGAGGCGAGCGCCGAGAACGCGGCGGGCGACGACGACACTCCGCGCATCAGCCCCGCCGTGGGCGCTCGGATCGCACTGCCGAAGGGCACGCGCCGTTTCGAAGGTGGCCTCGCAAATCGCCTCGAGCGCGAGGACGCGATTCGGGTCGCGGCCGGTCACCCGGAGCGCATGGCCCCCCGCGACGCGCCCGAGTCTGCGCGAGAAGCTCGAGAGCCGGCCCCGGCCGCCAAAGACGAGGAGGTCGCGCCCGCCGCGGCCAAGCCGGCGGCCGAGAGCAAAGCGAAGCCCGCGGACACGGACGCCGACGAGGCGCCCAAGGCCGCCAAGGACTCCAGCGTCGACGAGAACGACAACGTCCTGCGCGACGAGAACGGCGTCATCATCGGCGTCAAAAAGTCCAAGTCGGGCCCGAACATCCAGGGCTTCATCCAGATCGAGCCGCGCCGCAAGCAGCAGGTGATCATCACCGAGGCGAACAAGCAGCGGAACGACGGTCGTGCCTCCAAGCGCAAGAAGCGCGAGGAGAAGATGCAGCAGCAGCAGCGCCGCATCCGCATGGGCCAAAAGCCCAAGCGCGGCCGCGACCGACGCTCGGGACCCAAGGACGTCTCGACCGTCGAGATGAGCGCGGACAAAAAGCGCATCCGGGTCAACGAGGTCATCCAGGTGGCCGACCTGGCCCACCAGATGTCCGTCAAGGCGCCACTGGTCATCAAGACCCTGTGGAAGATGGGCATGCGCGGCACCGTCATCAACTCGGCCATCGACGTCGAGACGGCGGAGCTGGTCGCGGCCGAGTTCGGCTACACCGTCGAGAACGTCACCTTCCAAGAGGACGAGCTGCTCGTCGACGAGGAGTGGGCGGACGATCCCGGTGAGTTGCGTGCCCCGGTGGTCACCATCATGGGCCACGTCGACCACGGCAAGACCACCTTGCTCGACTACATCCGCAGCTCGCGGGTGGCGGCGGGCGAGGCCGGCGGCATCACCCAGCACACCTCGGCCTATCGGGTCGAGACCAAGGCCGGGCCCGTCGTCTTCATCGATACGCCCGGACACGAGGCCTTCAGCAACATGCGCGAGCGTGGCGCGGGGCTCACCGACATCGTCGTGTTGATCGTGGCCGCCGACGACGGCGTCATGCCGACCACCGTCGAGGCCATCAACCACGCGCGCGAGGCCGAGGTGCCGATCGTCGTGGCCGTCAACAAGATCGACAAGCCCGAGGCCAACGTCGGACGCGTCAAGCAGATGCTCATGGAGCACCAGCTGATCGGCGAGGAGTTCGGCGGCGAGACCACGATCTGCGAGCTCTCGGCCAAGACCGGAGCCGGGGTCGACAACCTCCTCGAGCTGCTCGGCTTGCAAGCGGAGCTCTTGGACCTGCGCGCTCCGGACGAGGGCCGTGCCCACGGCATCGTCATCGAGTCGCGCGTCGACAAGGGGCGCGGCACCGTGGCCACCTTGTTGGTCCAAAGCGGCACCTTGGCGCGCGGCGACATCCTCGTCGCGGGGGAGACCTACGGCAAGGTTCGCAACTTGTTCTCGACCACCGGCGAGAAGCTCAAAGAGGCGGGACCCTCGGTTCCGCTCGACGTGCAGGGCCTTTCGGGCGCGCCGTCGGCCGGCGAGCGCTTCCACATCGTCGAGTCCGAGAAGGACGCCAAGCAGCTGGTCGCGCACCGCCGCGAGCATCGGCGCCGCAAGGAGTCGGTCAACGCCGGCCCGACGCGTGTGCTCGAGCGTCTCAAAGAGAAGCGGACGCCGACGCTCAAGATCGTCGTCAAAGCCGACGTCCAAGGCTCGGCCGAGGCGCTGGAGCAGACCCTCGAGGATCTGTCGACGCCCAAGGTGCGCGTGGAGGTCATCTACGCGGGCGTGGGCGCCATCAGCGAGAACGACGTCAAGCTCGCGCACGCGGGCCAGGCCGTCATCATCGGCTTCAACGTCAAGCCCGTGGGCAAGGCGGCGCCTTTGGCCGAGAGCGAAGGGGTGGACATCCGCTCCTACGAGGTCATCTACAAGGCGGCCGACGATGTCCTCGAACTGATGGTCGACCAGCTCGAGCCCGAGCGCGTCGAGCGTCCGATGGGCGAGGCCGAGGTTCGCGCCTTGTTCCCGATCCCGCGCCTGGGCACGGTCTGCGGTTCCCGCGTCATCAAAGGCTCGGTCACCCGCAACTCCTACGCCCGCGTGCGACGAGAAGGAAAGCTCATTCACGAGGGCAAGATCTCGTCGCTGCGCGTCTTCAAGGACGACGTCCGCGAGGTCAAAGAGGGGCACGAGTGCGGCATCGTGGTCGATGGCCTCGACGCCGTGGAACCCGGCGACGTCATCGAGGCCTACGAGGTCGACCTGGTGCGTCCGACCCTGTGATCGGCGCGCACGCGAGGTCCACGGGGCCTCGCGTGCAGCCTTTTCAGCCAGGGGATTGATCGAAGATGAGTCGGCGAACGGAGAAAGTCTCGGAGATGCTGCGCCGCGAGCTGGCGCAGATCCTCATCGCCGAGGAGGTCCGAGACCCGCGCTTGCGGCCCTTGGCTGCGCTTTCGATCACCGCCGTTCAAGTCAGCGGTGATCTGGGGGTCGCGCGGGTCTTCTTCGACGTCTTGGACCCCTCGATGAACCGTGAGCGGGTCGCGGCGGGATTCGCTGCGTCCGCCGCCCGGATCCGGCAGCTGCTCGGCAAGCGCGTGAAGATGCGCCGGATCCCCGAGCTTCGCTTCGAGTGGGACGTCTCGGTGGAGCGCGGCCGCTCGATGGAGGCGCTCTTCGACGAGCTGGCCGCCGAACGGGCCGAGGCCGCCGCCGACGATTCGGAGGAGTAGTTGGGCAAGAAGGGGCGCAGCCGGCGACCGCGGGCCTGCGGACTGCTCTTGGTCGACAAGCCCGCCGGCGCCACCTCGCACGATGTCGTGCAGTGGGTACGCCGCGAGCTGGGAGAGCGTGCGGTCGGTCACTGCGGCACTTTGGATCCGGCGGCGACCGGGCTGCTGGTGATCTGCGTGGGGCCGGCGACGCGCTTCGTCGAGGCCCTCAGCGCGGACGATAAGCACTACGAGG
>JAUIJR010000013.1 GCA_030431075.1 Polyangia bacterium
CTCGACGGCTGCGCGCGCCCCTACCGGTGAGCGGCGGGCGACTGCGCGATTGGCGCTGGGTCCGAGAGCGGGCCTTCGAGCGCGAAATCTTGGCGTTGGGGTGGCTAGGGCCTGGCGATTTTGGTGCGGGCGGCCGCATACTTCGCCCGATGCAGCCCCGCAGCGTCATTGGGTGCCGGTCGGCCTTGCTCTGGGCTTTGGGGGGACTCGCGTGTGCCCCCACCGTCACCGCCACGCCCTATCCGGCGTCGGAGCCGGCCAGCGGCGAAGCAGAGCCGAGCGAGGCCGCGACGACGCAGGCGCCGAGCGGGGTCGTTCGTTTTTTTGATCGGGAGATCGATCTGCGGCCCTTTTTGGCCGGCTTTCCCTACCGCGATTTCGACGCGCAGCTCGAAGACGGCGTGCTGTTCTATCTGGACGCGCGCGAGACCTACACCTTGCGTCGCGTCGAATTCGACGAGGGCGCCGGTAGCTGGGACCTCGCCGCGGGCGAGGCGATCGGCGACACCGATTGGTCGAAGCGATCCTTGTGGGGCGTGAAGTGGCTGCCCGAGCGTCGCGAGCTGTGGCTGCACGCCGACGCCAGCAACGACGAGAAGATGAACTTGTGGGTCATCGACATGGCCGGCGAGTCGCGCGAGCCCGTGCAACGCACGAAGGCCGACTACGTCTACGGCTATGGCGTCTCGGAGGACAAAAAGACGATCGCCTACTTGCCGCGCACGGGGGCGGCGGCGCCCTACCGGACCTGCGTCAACCTGCTCGATCTCGAAAGCGGTGAGGATCGCGAAATCCTTTGCGACGACCCGGCGCTGCGCTTTACCTGGGGGCGGCTGCTCTTTTCGCCCGACGGCAAGGAGCTCTACTTTTCGGCCCAAGTCGAAGGTGATCGCACGCGGGTGCAGCTCGTGCGCGTCGACCTCGAAGCCAAGCGGCCCAAAGCCGAGCCGATCACCGATGTGAAGGTGCGTCGCAGCGCGCCCGCGCTCTTGGCCGGGTGGGACGCGGAGGGTCGCCACCTGCACTACGTCGCCAACGACGACGGCTTCAAGAACCTCTACGTCTACGACCGCAAAAAGAAGCGCGTGCGGCAGCTGACGCGCTGGCGCGAGGACATCGCCGGCGCGGTGCGTCTCGACGGCGGCATCTTCGCCACCCACGGCACGCCGGCCGGCTCGACCCTCGAGCTGGTGGATCCCCAAAGCGGTGAGGCCCTGGCGCGCGGCGCGATGCCGGGCAAAGTCGGCGTGCTCGACGGCCACGGCGCGCGCGTGCTGTGGAGCCACCAGGCGCCCGACGTGGTCTTCGAGCTGCTCGAGACGCGGGTCGAGTCGCGGGCGGCGGGGGCGAGCTTTACGAACACGCGGCGCGTGGGCCTCTCGCCCGAGCTCAGCGAGGCGCTCGTGCAGTGCAAGGCCGAGGCGGTGCGGATCCCGACCTTCGACAAAGACCCCGTCACCGGCAAGGCCCGCGAGCTGCACGCCTTTTTGCTCGCCCCCAAAAAGCCGATCACGGCCGAAGAGGGGGCGCCGGCGCCGCTGGCCATGGTGCGCGCCTTTTACGGCGGCGACAACGCCTACACGCGTTTCGACCACATCATGTGCGCGGCCGGGATCACCTTGCTGTCGCCGGCCGTGCGGGGCAGCTCGGGCTTTGGCAAGGACTTCTCGGCCCTGAACGACGGCGACCTGGGCGGCGACGAGATCGTCGATCTCTTTTACGCCGCGCGCTGGCTCGGTGATCGATTGCAGCTGCCCGCGGCACGCATCGGGGTGTACGGCCGCAGTCATGGCGGCTACGCGACCATGCGCGCGATGACCTTCGACCCGGCCACCAACGATCGCAACGAGGACTTTGCCTTCGGCTTTGGCCTGGCCGACGCTGGATTCTCGGACATCGTGGCCTTTCACGACGCGACCAACATCCCGGACTGGGTGCACCTCGAGTCCGGGGACCCGGCGGATCCGAAACAGCGCGAGGCCATGCTCGCCCGCAGCCCCCTGCACGGGGTCGAGCGCCTGCGCGCGCCGATCTTCTTGCTGCACGGCGCGGCCGACTGGCGCGTGCCGGTCGAGGGGAGCCGGGCCTTCGTCGAGGCCGCCCGCGCGGCCGACAAGGCCGTCACCTACCACGAGGTCCCCGGCCAAGGGCACCACATCGAGGGCCTCGAGCGCATCGCCGAGGCCTTTCAGGCCCGCTTTGATTTCTTGATGGGCACGTCCAGCGCCGATGCGGCCGCGACGGCTGAAACGGAAGGCATGTGATCCCAGCTCTGCTCGCCTTCGCCGAGTCCAAGCGCTACCCGAAGATCGAACCTGGCCTCGATCTCGAGATCGGCTGGTGGGTCTTCTTGCTCGCCGTGGCCTTGTGCTTGTGGGCGTGGAGTCGTGCGGCCTGGTTGCGCCGGGCGCTGCTGGCGGGCGAGGACCCGCGCATCTTCGCGCTGCTGCGCGTGATGATGGCGCTGTTCACCTTCGCCTGCTTTTGGAACCTCGAGCCTTACTGGCGCTTTTTGTGGTCGGACGAGGGGATGTTCACCCTGGCCGAGGCCCAGCAGCGCTTGGGTCGCGCGGCCTTGTCGGGCTGGACGGCCGAAGACGGGTTTTTGGACCACTGGGCGGTGGTGAAATTCTTTTGGACCAAGCCCAGCTTGTGGTTCTTGCAGTGCAGCCCGGCCTACGTCTACGGCACGATGGCCGTCTTTTTCGGCCTGCTTTTCGCCTATGCGATCGGGCTGCGCACCCGGGTCACCGGCGTTTTGTGCTGGCTGATGATCAACTCGATCTACGCGCGCAACGCCTTTTATCTCGAGGGCACGGACACCGTGTACCGGGTGTTGTGGTTCTACATCCTCTTCGCGCGAACGGACGCCGCCTGGTCCGTGGACAACGCGATCCGGGTGTGGCGCGAGAAGCGACGCGAGGCGAAGCTGGCCGCGGGGAAGCTGGGCTTCGACCTCGGCTTGTTCCTCGACCGCCTGCTGAGCTACGCGTGGGCGGGGCTGTGGGGCTGGCTGATCGTCACCCAGCTCGACATGCACTTCGACGCCCCCTGGGCGCTGGCCTTGCTGGCCCTCTCGGTCGCCGCGGCCGAGGCCGTCTGGGCCGCCCGCCGGGCCAAGGCCCTGGGTCCGCGGCCGGTGGATCGCTACCTGTTGGTGCCGCGTTGGCCCCGCGTGCTGATCATGATCCAGTACGCCTTTTTGTACTGCTCGACCGGCGCCGTGAAGACCGGCGTGGTGTGGATGCAGGGGCACGCGCTGTACTACGCGCTGAACCTCGATCACTTCTATCGCTTCGAAGGCTTCACCCAGTGGATGAGCGCCTACTTCGGGTGGAATTTCTTTCGCCTCGCCACCTGGGTCACCCACTTTTGGGAGATCGGTTTTCCGGTGGTGCTGGTGGGCGTGTGGCTGGGCTACCGCTGGCGCCACCGTGACTCGACTTGGGCCCGGCGCGCACGCGGGCATTGGCGCTACAAGCTCGGCACGGCCAGCTTGGTCTTGGCCTGGGCGGCGATGGGCATCGCCATGTCCAAGAGCCTGCCCTACTTGTTCCCGCTGTCGAAAGAGGGCAAGGAGACGATGCCCGCCTTCGTCACCCCGGTCTTCAACTGGGTGTGGGGCTTGGGCTTGCCGCTCCTGTTCTTGGGCTTGTGGGGCTTGTCCCGTTGGGCCCCGACGATCCCCGGCTTTCGGATCAAGAAGCTCGAGTGGCCGGCCATCACCGTGGACGCCGAGTTCTTGCGCGCGTGGCTGACCGGCCGTCGCGTGTGGCTCACCTTGGGCGTGCTCTTCCACGGCTTTTTGGTCGCCTTCATGAACATCGGGATGTTCCCCTTCATCATGTTGGGGGGCTACTTGGCCTTCACGAGCGCGCGCCCTTGGCTGAGCGGGCTGCGCTGGGCCGATGCGCGCTGGACCAAGGGGCGCTTCGCGGCCGCCTTGGCCCCGCCGACGCCGGCGGCCGAGGTCGACGCCCGACAGCTGGGCCGACGCGGTGGGGCCTTGATCGATGCGCGCGGGATGCTCGTGATGATCGCCGCGGTCTTGGGGCTGATCGCCGCGCGCGGCACGGCGCCCGCTTGGTTCGAGGCGTGGGGGACGAGCTTGCGCAACCTCGCCTTGCTCGTCGCCTTCGTCGGCTTGTGCACCTGCTTTCGAAGCTGGGGACGCTGGCTGCTGGCCGCGGGCGCGGCGACCAGCTTGTTGCTGATCGGCGTGGGCTACTCGGACGCCGTGGTCGAGATGCCCGGTGGCCTCTACAACGACGCGCTCGGCCGTGGCTTGGAGGTCGTGGCCGTGGCCCTCGGGCTGGCCGCGTTGGGGCTGAGTTTCGTGCGCCGCCGCCGACCGGTCGAAGACGAGCACCTGACGGGCACGACCTTCTCGCGCGCGTTGGTGATCGCCTTCGCCTTGTGGCACGTCGGCGCGGTCGCGGCCGTGCTCTACCCGAACCGGCCGATCTGGGGGACCTGGCACTCACCCGCGCGCCGCGCCTTCGGCGGCTACCTGCGCGGGACCAACAACACGCAAAGCTGGAACATGTTCGCGCCCAATCCACCGCGGGCGAACAGTTTTTCGCGCACGGTCCTCGTCGATGCCGAAGGCGAGTACTGGGACCTGAACAACAACGCCTACTACGACCGGCCCTCGATCTTTTGGGCCAACGACCGCATGCGCAAGATGCAGCGTCGACTCGTGGGCAAGGGCAAGTGGTACCAGCGCTACTGGAGCGAGTATCACTGCCGCGAGTGGGAGCTCGCCGGCAACCCGCCGCCGCAGGAGATCCAGATCTACAAGATCGTCACGCGCATCCCCAAGCCGAACAAGACGCGGCGCAGGCCCTGGGACCCACGCAAGCAAAAGGCGACGCTGCACTACTTGCAGACGCATCGCTGCGACGAGGATGGCTCGATCACGCCCGTGATGAAGGAGCGTCGGGGCATGGAGCTCGACGACGCCGATCGGCGCGAGATGGAGCGCGACGCCGAAAAGTCCTTCCGCGAGGCGAATACGCGGCGCGAGGCCTGGGAGCGGCGTCGTGACTACGGGGGCGAAGGTCCCCCCGCCAAGGCCAGTTTTCAACCCATGAAGCCCGAGGACGCCAAGCGACGCGCCCCCCCGCCGGCCGTCGGCCGCTGAATCCCAACCCCCATGTCGAGCCGCCATCAACTGGAGCCCACCGGGCGCTTCCGCTAGGCTCATCGACGACCCCGCGCCCTCGAGCGCCCCCCGCACGTGCCCTTCTTGCTCGCCTTTTTCAAAAAGCCCCCGCCGGTCGATGTCTCCGCGCACATCGACCAGAGCACCTTGTTGTTGTGGGTGGCCTTCTCGCTGGTCGTGGCCTTCTTTGCGCTGCGCCCCGAGCTGTGGCGGCGCTTGTGGTTCCGGCGCATCGACCCGCGGCCGATCGGCCTGTTGCGGATCGCCTTTGGCATCTCGGTGCTGTGGACCTTCTTGGACCTGCTGATGGTCAAGACGGAGCTGCTGACCGACGAGGGTCTGTACATGACCGAGGCCGCGCGCTCGAAGTACGGCGGGCGGCTACGGACCTTGTGGGATCCGGAGCACGGATTCGAGCACTGGTACGACATCTTCGATGCGCTGTGGAGCAAGTTCTCCATCATGCACATCCGCTCGGATCCGCCTTTCGTCAACGCGCTCTTCGGCGCGCTGACGGTGAGCCTCACGGCGATGATCGTGGGCTGGCGGACACGCCTCATGACCGTGATCTCCTGGTTCTTGGCGAACCAGATCTACAACTACTCGCCGATCTTCTATACGGGCGGCGACACGGCCCTGCGCACCTTCTTCTTTTTGTGCATGTTCTTGCGCTGGGGCGAGGCCTACTCGCTCGACAGCTTGCTGCGACGTCGACGCGCGATCGCCCGCTCGGCCGTGGTCCCCGACCACCGGCCCATCCCGGCCTGGCCGACCTACCTGATGATGGTGCAGCTCACCTGCATCTACTTCGCCACGGGTCTGCTCAAGTCGGGCAACACCTGGTTCAACGGTAGCGCCTTGTACTACGCGATGAACCTGGACCACTTTTACCGGGTGCCCGCGACCGGGCTCGCCAACTTTGGCCATTGGGCGGGGATCACCCGGCTGATGACCTGGGTGACGCACTTTTGGGAGCGCCTGTTCCCGCTGGCCTTGCTCGGCGTGATGCTGCGTGGCTGGGAGGCCGATCGCGCGCGAGGCCTGCTCGAGCCCAGCGCGCCCGTGCGGCGCCTCGCCGGGTGGGGCTGCTTGGCCGCCGTGTGGGCGATCGGCGGCTACCTCGCCGTGCTCGCGGTTCACTACTACTACAAGCCCGGGGTCGGCGGCGTGCGGCTCGACCCGGAGGTCCTCGCGCAGGTCGTGATGCTCTCCTTTTTGTGCGTCCCGGCCGTCGCCATCCTCGCCTACCGTTGGTTGCGACACCGGCACCCCTGGGCGCACCACATCTTGCTCCACTGGATCTTGGGCAAGCGTCTGTGGCTGACCTTGGGGCTGATCTTCCACGCGATGATCGACCTGACCTTGAACGTCGGCACCTTCGTGCAGGTCATGGTCGCCCCCTACCTCGCGTGGGTGAGCGGGCGCGACATCGAGGGTATGTGGCGCGTGATCTACTGGGCGCCGGCCATGCCCGGCAACGCCGGTCGGCCGCAGCGTCCGCGCTGGGCCTTCGTCGGGCGCTTGTTCGATCGCCTCTCCTACCGGGTTCGGCCGCCGGCCCACATCGTGCGCTACGGTCCGGACGCGCCCACGATCCGTCGCGTGGCCGGGCTGCGCTTGTGGGACATGGCCAAGCGCTTCGACTACGAGATCGACCCCCGCTTGCCGGCCCAGGTGATCGAGGTCGAAGGTCCGAGCGGCCGGCGCCTCGATCGCGCGGGGCGGGCGAGGGCGATCGCCGGGGCCAACCCGCTGTTGTGGATCTGCCTGCCCCTGTGCGGCAGGGGTGTGGGCCAAGCCCTGGTCGAGCGCGCCGTCGGCTGGGCCCGGACCTCGCCTCGCAGCTGAGCTCGGGCCCCGACGCTGAGCTCGAGTCCCAAAGCTGGGCTCGAGCCTGGGCCTACTCGGCCGCCGCCTTGGGCTCGGCCTCGACGCGCTTTTCGATCGTCGATTCGTCGGAGCCGGGGAGGCGACCGACCAGTCCCTCGTCGGCCTCGGGCTCGCGCCACTTCACGTCGCGTCCGCTGGCGAGCGCAGCAGCGATGTCGAGCACCAGCTCGCCGATGCTCTGCATGCCCTCGACGTTGATCTCTTCGACGTGGTCGCCGGCGCGGTGGTAGTCGGCGTGCAGCCCCGTAAAGAAGAAGAGCACGGGGATCTCGTGGGTGAACCAATTGGCGTGGTCGCTGCGCGAGGTGATCGAGCGCTCGTAGACGACCTCCATCCCCTTGGTACCGATCTCGTCGAGTAGGGGCATCCAGTCGTCCGAGCTCGAGAGTCCGCCGATGGCCAGGCCCTGGGTCGACAGGCGCCCGACCATGTCGAGGTTGACCATGGCGACCACCTGATCGCGCTCGAAAGGCGGGGCGGCGGCCATCGCTTCGCTCCCCAGCAAGCCCAGCTCCTCGCCGGAGAAGCTGGCGAACAACAAGGTGCGCTCCGGCGGCTGACCGCTTTGGGCGATGGCCCGCGCGAGCTCGAGGACCATGGCCGTGCCCGAGGCGTTGTCGTCGGCGCCATTGCAGATCTCGTCGCCGGTGCGATCGATGCGACGGCAGTCACCCGTGGCCGTGTTGCCGATGTGATCGAAGTGCGCACCGAACAAGACGATCTCGTCGGCGCGCGTGGTGCCCGGGATGCGGGCGAGGACGTTTGGCGCCTGCACGCGGATGGGCTGCACCTTGGTCTCGAGCTCGACTTCGATCTTCAGCGCCTTCGAGCGCGGCTCGAGGCTCTCGTCGATCTTCGCTTGGGTCTTGCTCAAGTCCAGGCCCCCGGCTTTGAACAGGCGCTCGGCGTCGTGCCAGCGCATCTGCACTACGGGGATCGAGGCCGGCTCGCCCATGACCTCGGGGGGATCCGAGATCAGCTCCGGCAGGGGGTCGAGCTCGCGCTGGGCGGCTTGGATGAAGGAGCGCGGGCCACGAACGAAGATCACCGCGGCGGCGCCGGCTTTTTCGAGGCGTGTGAGTTTGGATCCCATGCGTCCGCCCCCGGTCGAGAATCGTGGACCCGGCAGCTCGCGGGCCATCTCCATCACCGGCCCGAGCAGCGAGAAGATGTCGAGCTCCGACGCCATCGGATCGGCGACCTCTCGGAAGGACTTCGGCAGCGCTTGCCCGCGCATGAAGGGCTCGAGGGCCTGGGCGATCTCCTCGCGCGCGTCCTCGTGGAGCTTGCGCATCGCGGCTTCGTCGCCGGCTTCGAGCAAGGGGCCCGCGTCGGCCTGGAAGTCCTTGGCGATGCCTTCGAGGATGCCGAAAAAGGCCGCCAGGTCCGGGGTATTGGGGGCGTCGGTAAAGGCGAGCACGACCTTGCCCTTCACGTCGACGCCGGCCAGATCGTCGTAGCTGATCTGGCCGTCCGGCTCGGGATCCGAGCTCGCTGCGTAGCCGACGAAGACGAGCTCGCCTTTCACCTGGGCGCTGGCCGACTGGGGCAAGGGAGTGAACGCGGGCGCCTCAAAGGTCAGGGCGCGCCCTCGCGCAGGCTGCGCCGAGAGCTTTTGCTCACCTTCGAGCTTGGCGCCGATGGTCAGCGCGTAGGGGACGACGAAGTCCTCGCCGACGGGCTCGAGTCCGGCCTCGCGGTAGGCCTGCGCGAGGTAGTCGGCCGCCTGACCGATCTCCGGCGCCAGGGTGTAGCGACCCGCGAGGGCGTCGCTGGCGAGGTGTTCGATCGTGGACAACATCCGCTGGGCGTCCACCTGTGGCCCCGCAGGGGTGCTGGCTGTGCTCGCGGGGGTGTCGGTGACCGAGGCCGGCGCAGCCGGACGGCAGGCCATCAAGAGCGAAGCCAAGGCGGCGAAGCGGAGAGTCCGAGTCATGCGGGCGGAAGATAGCAACCCGAAGGGGCGCTTCGGGCGAAGGCCGAAGTTTGCCCGCCCCGCTGGGCGTACGCGGCCTCACAAAGCACCGAAGCTCATATCGGGGGCCATTGACGACCGATCGAAGGGACGTTTACCGTGCGCATCGATGGATCGGGAACGCTGCGTATCGTCGTTGCTCGACGGACGTGCCACGCGTCTCGGACACGTGTGAACTTCGGCTCGGCTCCAACTTAGATGGCCGGACTTCCGCGACCCGCTCCACTTCGAGATCGACACACCACGGTAGGAAAAAAACGATGAAGCGTCTTGCGACTTTGGGTTCTTGGAAGCGGCTTGGACTTCAAGCTGGTCTTCTTTCTGGATTGGGATTGGCCTTCGTGGCCGCGCCGCAGCCGGAGGCAGATGCCGGCGAGCGCGACTGCGTGATCGAAGGTGAGTGCACCTTCAAAAAGCCAAACCTCATGATCATCGTGGACTACTCGTCCTCGATGAACATCGACTTCGGCGGTCAAAGCCGCTGGGACGCGACGGTGGACGCCATCGTGGCCATGATCGATGCCGACAACGGCTTTTTGGGTGACAACCTGAACTTGGGTCTGATGCGTTTCGGCCACGACCCCGGTGCGGGCAGCGGCTCGACCATCACTGGCGACACCTCGAACCCGCCCATCACCGATGGCCAGGCGCTCGACGTGCACTGGTTCGACAACACCGGCGGTGGCAACACCGACTACATCGAGTGCAACGGCGAGGCCGTCAAGTCGGCGATCCAAGCGCTGCCGGCGCCGCTGTGCAACACCACCATCCTCAACCCGCAGTGCAGCGGCATCGGTACCTGGACCAAGGGCGCGCTCGACTACGCCGACGCGCTCATCGACGAGTCCCGCACCGTGCACAGCGAGGCCGTGGGCGACCGCGTGTACCTGAACTTGGTGCTCACGGACGGTCGTTGGTCCGAGCAGGACGGCAACGGCACCAACCCCGGCGATGATCCCTCGATCACCGCCGCCGACCTCTACAACAACGAGGACGTCCCGACCTACGTGGTTGCCGTCTCCGATGGCGCCGACTTGGCTCTGGCCGACGAGCTCGCCGTCGCCGGTGGCACGATGCAGGCCATCAATGGCTCCACGCCCGGCGCGCTGGTCACCGAGCTTCAAAACGTCGTCCAAGAGATCAAGGACAACCTGATCGAGCCCGAGTGCGTGGGCGGCATGCCGCGCATCATGGTCATCTTGGACGCCTCGAGCTCCATGCTGAACATCGGCAACAACGCGGCCACCGTTCCCGGCGACAGCGGATGGGACCAAGCCCGCGACGCCCTTTCGGGCATGCAGTCGATCTTCGACATCGTGGTGTCCAGCGGCAACACGGTCGAGGACCTCTCGCAGCTCGGCATCATGGTCTTCGGTGGGGACGACCCGGCCGAGGAGCAGGTGCTCGTCAACTACGGCCCCTGCATGAAGGACAACTTCGCGTGGGCCCTCGACCCGAACAACTCTTGCGTGAGCCCCGGCTGCACCGACCCCTACGCGGGGCCGCCCATCAGCTGGACTCCGCAAGACGGCTCGATCGTGCCGCCGCAGTTCGACGTGCCGACGATCAGCCACATGCCCAGCTGCGAGGAGAGCTTTGGTGACAACCGCTGCCTCGGCTCGGGTACCTTCACCCACTTGGGCTTGGAGCTCGCCTCCTCGAACCAGATGGCCTACCACGCGGCGGCTTCGATGCCCGGCGCGGAGTTCCCGGCCAACGCGGGAACGACCTACATCAACATCCTCATCACGGACGGTGACTACAGCACCTACTCGACGCCCGGCGAGGTCCAGAACTCGCTCGAGGAGATGTACAACCGCGGGATCACGACCTACGTGATCGGCTTCGGTGGCTTCGCCTCCTTCCAAGGCCAGCTCGACGAGATGCAGGGCTGGGGCTCGGGTGGCAACATCACGACGGCCTTCACCGCCGGCAACCAAGCGCAGCTGTCCATGCAGCTCGAGGCGATCCTCAACGGACTCACCTTCGACCCCTGCTGCGGCTTCAACGACTGCTCGGTCAACCCCGAGCCGACCACCAATGAGCCGGACCCGACCACCGGCGGCACCAGCGGCGACGGAGACGGCGACGGCGACGGCGACGGCGACGGCGACGGCGACGGAGACGGCGACGGAGACGGCGACGGAGACGGCGACGGAGACGGAGACGGAGACGGTGATGGCGACGGCGACGGCGACGGAGACGGAGACGGAGACGGCGATGGAGACGGCGACGGCGACGGCGACGGCGACGGCGACGGCGACGGCGACGGCGACGGAGACGGGGATGGAGACGGCGACGGAGACGGCGACGGAGACGGCGACACCAGCGGTGGTGAGACGACCGAGACCAGCGGTAGCGGCACCTCCGGCTCCGGCACCGGTGACGACACCGGCGGCTCGGGCTCGGCCGACGGCGAGACCGGCGACGAGACCTCCGGTGGCGTCGACGAGGCGGGCGTGGATGACGGCTGCAACTGCAGCACCGCCAACGACACGCGTGGCGGCCTGCTCGGCAGCTTCTTCGCCTTCGGCCTTCTGGGGCTCACGCGACGCCGCCGGCGACGCTGATCGGGCCCGCGGGACCCCCGCGGCTCAAAAAGAAGACACCCCCGGCCACGGGGGTGTTTTTTTTTGGATCCGCGTCTGTTATGGACAGCGATCGTGTCGGAGCGGGCACCCCAAAGCAACGCACGCCATGGTCTGGACGGGCTCTCGGAGGCCGGCGCCGCGATCGTCGCCGAAGAGCGCGAGATCCTCGCCCAAGTCGCGGCGCGGATCGAGCGCGAGGCTTCCCGAGAGGGGCAGCAGATCGAGAACCTGGACCAGCAGCTGATCGAGCTGCGCGACCAGATCGCCGAGGCCAAAGAAGAGGACGTGGCGAGCTTGGTCGAGCAGATGCACCAGGTCGCGGCGCTGAGCCAAAAGCGAGGCAAGGGGCGCAGCTTGCCGGTGGATCCGAACAACCCCTACTTTGGGCACCTTCGCTTGCGGGACGCGCAGCGGGGCCGCACGCGGGACGTGCTCATCGGCAAGCGCACCTTGCTCGACGACGGGCAGGGGATGGCCATCGTCGACTGGCGCAACGCGCCGATCAGCCGGCTCTACTACCGCTACGAAGAGTCCGAAGAGTACGAAGAAGAGTTCGACGAGCGCAGCTTGGAAGGCAAGGTGCTCGTGCGCCGCTCCGTGGCCGTGACCAACGGTCGTCTGCGCCGGATCGGCAGTCCGCAGGGGACCTTCGTCAGCAACCGCCAAGGGGAGTGGCGCGACGCGAGCTCGGCCGGGGGTGAGCCGAGCTTGGGGGGTGGCGCGGGGGCGGCGATCCGTGTGCCGCGAGGCCAGCTCGGCGTCAACGAAGAGGACGATCCGGCGGCCGCCGACAAGCACCTGCAAGAGATCACCGCGCTCATCGACAAAGAGCAGTTCGGTCTGATCACCAAGCCCGAGTCCGGGATCGTGCTGATTCAAGGTGGCGCCGGCTCGGGAAAGACGACCGTCGCGCTCCACCGCGTCGCCTACTTGGCCTTTCAAGACCCCGAGCGCTTCGCCCCGCGCAAGATGCTGGTGATGGTCTTCAACGAGGCCCTCGTCGAGTACATCCGCCACGTGCTTCCCGCCTTGGGGATCGAGGGCGTGCCGGTGACCACCTACCGCCGCTGGACCTTGGCGCTCTTGCGCCGGGTCAAGCTGGACCTTCCGGTGGCGCGGCACGACTCCACCCCCGAGGCCGTCGCCCGCTTCAAAAAGCACCCGGCCTTGCTCGGGATGATGCACGCCCACGTCGAAGGCCAGCGTGCGGCGACCCGCGAGGAGCTGGTCCGCAAGATCGAGGGACGCGAGGGGGCCGACGCCGTGCTCGCAGCCTTCGACGAGCATGCGCGTCTTCCTTGGGTGCGCGCCGTGCAGCGCAGCTTGGACAGCCTCGAGCGCGGCGCGCTGCGGATCCCGGCGCGGGCGCGGGCGATCGCGCAAAGCGTCCTCGAAAGCGCGCTCGAAGAGGCCGGCGACGTGGTGGCCGATTGGATCGAGATGATGGGGGACCACCGTGGGCTGGCCGAGGCCCTGGCGGACCCGCGCCTCGAGTTCAGCGAGGGCGAGCGCCAAGCGGTCGAGACCTGGTGCGCCCGCCGGGCCGGCGAGCTCGACGACTGGGTCTCGAACCGTCGCAACGGATCCGAGGACGAAGGCGAAGACGAGCGCGACGAGGACGACGAGCTCGTGCGCGAGGAGCTCTCGCCGCCGGAGCTCGACGGCGAAGACGACGCGATCTTCTTGCGCCTGATGCAGCTCAAGTACGGCGGGCTCTACGCCGGCAACCGTCGCATCGAGTACGAGCACATCGTCATCGACGAGGCCCAGGACCTCTGCCCCATCGAGGTCCGAGTGCTGCTCGACTGCGCCAGCGAGGGCCGGAGCATCACCATCGCCGGCGACAAGGCGCAAAAGATGATCTTCGACAACGGCTTTCGCGACTGGCCGACCTTGCTCGAAGACGCCGGCTTGCCCCACGTGGCCGTGCAACCGCTGAAGATCACCTACCGCAGCACGCGGCAGATCATGGACGTCGCCCACCACGTGCTCGGGCCCCTGCACGACGAGGACGAGGCCGTGGTGGCCCGCGAAGGCGCCGCCGTCTCCTACTACGAGCACAGCGACATGGGCGAGTCGGTCGCCTTTTTGGCCGAGTCGCTGCGCAGCTTGCTTCGACGCGAGCCCACCGCCTCGGTCGCCATCATCACGCGCTTTCCCCAGCAAGCCAGCACCTACTACGAAGGTCTGCGCGTGGCCGAGGTCCCGAATCTGCGCTTGGTGATCCGTCAGGACTTCAGCTTCTCGGCCGGCATCGACGTCACCGACGTTCGGCAGGTCAAAGGCCTCGAGTTCGACTACGTCATCGTGGTCGACCCCACGGACCAAAACTATCCGGAGACCGTGGCCTCCCGGCACCTGATGCACATCGCCTGTACCCGTAGCGCCTACCAGTTGTGGTTCGTGAACTCGGGCAACCCTTCGAAGTTGATCCCGCCGGCCCTGGTCGAGGCGGGCGAGCTGCTCGACTGATCTCCTCGGCCGCGACGACCACCAGGCCACGCGTCGCGGCCACGAAAAAGGGCGCCCCGCGAGGCGCCCTTTCTTCTCGGAGTCTCCGCTAGCTCAGGCGAGCTTGGCCGCGGCGAGCTCGGCGATGGCCTTGCCGACCGCGCTGCAGGGGGCGGCCTTCTCGTTGCCCACCAAGTCGTAGGTGAGCGGCTCACCGCGCGCGAGCACCTCTTCGACCGCGGCCTCGATGGCCTCGGCCGCCTTGTGCAAGCGGGCGTCGTCTTTGCGGTCCGCGAGCCACGAGAGCCCCTCTTTGACCGACAAGATCATGGCGATCGGGTTCACCTTGTCCTTGCCCGCGTGCTTGGGGGCGCTGCCGTGGATGGGCTCGAACATCGCGTTCTCGTGGCCGATGTTCGCGCCGACGGCCATGCCCATGCCGCCTTGGAGCACCGAGGCGAGGTCGGTGACGATGTCGCCGAACATGTTCGTGGTCACGCACACGTCGTAGTACTCGGGCTGACCGATCAGCCACTGCGTGAAGGCGTCGACGATGGCGGTGTCTTTTTCGATCTCGGGATACTCCTTACCGATCTCGAAGAAGATGTCGCGGAACATCTGGCAGCCGTGCAGGACGTTGTCCTTGACGATGGCCGTGACGCGCAGCTTGCCGTCCTTGGGGGCGCCCTTGTTGCGCTTGCGGCACAGCTCGAAGGCGAAGCGGATCACCTGCTCGCTGGCGCGGCGGGTGATGACGCGGGTGTCGATGGCCACCTGGGCTTGTCCGCCCGGGGTCAGCTTGCCGCCGGTGGGCGCGTAGAGGTCCTCGGTGTTCTCGCGGACGATCACCATGTCGACCTTGCCGGCCTCCCACACGGCCTTGTTGCCGCCGTGGATGCGGTGCTGCACGCCGGGGTAGAGCTTGATCGGTCGCACGTTGGCGAAGAGATCCATGTTGATGCGGTTGCCGATGACGGGCGAGAAGCCGGCCATCTTGCCGTCGGCCATCAGCACGGGACCTTTGCCATTGGGGTCGGGCCAGCCGACCGCGCCGAGCAAGATCAAGTCCGCGGCCGCGCAGCGCCCTTGGGCGTCGGCTGGCCAGTCGAGATCTCCGTGCTCCAAGTAGTACTGACCACCGCAGGGGATGTCGTCGATCTCCCAGCTCAGGTCCAAAACCTTGGAGACCGCGTCGAGCACCCGCAGGCCCTCGCGCATGACCTCGGGCCCGGTGCCGTCGCCGCCCAGTGTGACGAGCTTGTACGTCATGGGCTGGATCTAAGCGCATGGCGCCGCGCCATGCGGCCTACCGTCCCGTGTTTGCCCACGAACTCGGGTGTGCTTGCTCACTGCTCTTTGCCCTCGATCGCACCGGCCGCTCGATCCGCGTCGGCCGCGGCTGCATCTTCCGGCTCGACTTCGCGCTCGAAGAGCTCACGCAACTCGTCGTGTTGCGACTTGGCGTCCTCCCACCCCAAGTCGATCAGCTCCGACGCGAAGAGGGGATCGAAAAGTACGTAGCTCGCCAAGTCGCTGTCGCTGCCTTCGACGTGCTCGCGCAGGAGGTTGCGGCGGATCAAGCGCGCGGTCAGCCCGTCGTACTGGCGCAGTCCGGTGCGACGCACGACGTCGTGCGCGAGCGAGCCGAGGTTGGCGCTGGGGCGAATCAGCACGGTGTCGACGCGCCGGTAGGCGCGGGCGTACTCGCCCGCATCGCGCAGGCGCTCCGTGTACTCCGCGCCGAAGGCCCGCTCTCCGGCCGCGAGCATCCGGTTCATGCGTTCGATGCGATCGAGATCCATCTCGAGCTTGTCGAGGGCCATCGCGTTGAGGACCTTGCCCAACATGAAAAAGAGGTTCGGGTAGATCGTCGCGGCTTGCTCGCGCAGGCGACGGCGCGTGACCATCGGCGCTTCTTTGCGCCGCAAGCCGATCACCAAGAGTCGGTCCGCGCCCAAGCGCATGGCGGGACGAAGCGGCGTGTTTTGGCGCAGCATGCCGTCGACGAAGAACTGGTCGCCGACGCGCACCGCGGGAAAGAGCGCCGGAATGGCCGCCGAAGCCAGCGCATGGTCGGCGGTGATCGAGGTCGGCACGACCTCTTCGTTTGGGGTCTTGGACCAGCGCCGCGAGACACGACGGGTCGACTGCACAAAGGTCGTACTGACGCCCGTGGCCAGCTCCGTCGCCGTGCAGGCGAAGGCCGAGAGCCGCTTGTCGCGAAGGTTGCGAGTGATGGCGGGCCAAGGGATCCGGCGCCGCACGATCTCCTCGAGGTGCCCCGTGTCGATCAGTCCCCCAACGCGCGCGCCGTGGGGCAGCTTGGGCAAGGCCCGGCCGAAGAGCACGCGGGGCAGGTCCCGCAAGCGATCCCAACCGATCCGGTAGACCCGGTCCACGCTGAGCTCTTTCCACACCCGCTGCAGCAAGCGCGCTTGCACCCGCGGGCGATCACAGGTGGCCGCGATGTAGGCCCCGTTCACCGCGCCCACCGAAGTGCCGGTGATCACGTCGAAGCGCGTCTCGACTCCGAGTCGCTCGCGCACGTAGCGAAGGACCCCGACCTCGTAGGCCCCGCGCGCGCCGCCGCCGGACAAGACCAAGCCGACGCGAGCTCGACGCGCCCTAGCCAAGCCCCCGCTCCTTTCTCAAGAAGGCCAAAAATGGATTGCGCTCGAGCTCACGCGCCAAGGTGGTGACCGGCCCGTGCCCACTGTGCACGCGAAGATGGCCGGGCAGCTCCAACAAGCGCCGCAAGCTCTTTTGGGCCAAGGCCGGATCGCTCATCGGAAAGTCGGTGCGCCCGACGCTGCCGGCAAAGAGGGTGTCGCCGACGATGATGTCCTCATCGTCGTAAAAGCAGCCCTGCCCCGGGGTGTGCCCGGGCGTGGACAAAAAGCGCAGGCGCAGTTCGCCGAGCTCGATCTCGTCGCCGTCGTCGATCAGGTGATCGATGCGCCCGCAGGGCCGGTTGAGCTGCGGCATGCCGAACCAGTTGCCCTGCTCGGGCAAGCTCTCGAACAAGGGGATCTCGAGGCGCGGAAGGTAGGTCGGCACCTCCCACTCGCGCTGCAGTGCGGTCAGAGCGCCCGCATGGTCGACATGCGCATGCGTAAGCAAGATCGCGCGAATGTCCGGCGGGGGATCCATGGCGCGCAGGCGCTGCACGAGCTCTTCGCTCTCGCCGGTGTCGACGATCGCGGCCTGTTTCGTGGCTGGATCGACGATCAGGTAGGTGTTGACCGAGAACAGGCCGACCGTGAAGCAGTGCAGTTGCATGCTGGCTCGCGCCGCCAACGATAGCCGACTGACCTGAAAACGCGCGTTTTCGGCGCAGCGGCGGCGTCCGCGTGAGGGCCGCTCAATCGCGCCTTCCGGCTCCAGATCGGCTCCAGGAGCGGGCTTGCGCGATCGCAAAGCTTTTGACGGTCCGTCCCGCGTCCGGTATTCCTTGTTGGATTTCGGGCACTCCCCGATCGATCGATACCCCCGGAGAACATCATGCGTACCCTCAGCACCTTTTTGGTCCTTAGTCTCACCGCCAGCCTCGGCGGTTGTCTCGTTTCCGTCGGCGATGGAGACGGCGACGAGGAAACCACCACCACCAGCACCAGCACCACTGCCACCGAGACCGGCGAAGCCACCTCGGCCGAAGCCACCAGCGAAAGTGGCGAGACCACCGGCGACGGCGACGGCGACGGCGACGGCGACGGCGACGGCGACGGCGACGGCTGCACCCCCTACGGCCAGCCCGATGCGATGGGCATGTGCTGCGAGGGTGAGAGCCCCCTTACGATCATGGGCATCGCCGGCACGGTCTGCTCGCCGGACTGCAGCGGCGGTGCGATGTGCCCCGCGCCGTCGGCTGGCAACGCCCAGTGCGCCTTGGGAGCGGATGCGATGAACCCCACCAACTGCGCGGTCCTTTGCAACCCCGCCGGCGACAGCAGCGACTGCCCGACGGGAGCCACGTGTAAGGACGCCGGCAGCATGGTCGGCATCTGCACCTACCCTTGACCTGAACATCGAGGCGACCGCCCGTCGCCCCGATGCTCAAACAAAAAGCCCGGCCTTCGTGCCGGGCTTTTTTCGTGGGTGGGGGATCGACAGCGAAGGCCCCGACGCAAAAAGCCCGGCATGGTCGCCGGGCTTCTTGTTTGCGAGCGCGCGCCCTCAGGCGGACTTCGCGGTCAGCATCGGGGCGAGCTCGCCGCTTTGCTCGAGCTGCATGACGATGTCGCAGCCGCCGACGAACTCGCCGTCGATGTAGAGCTGGGGGATCGTCGGCCACTGGGTGTAGTCCTTGATGCCCTGGCGCATGGCCGGGTCCGAAAGGACGTTGAAGGTGCCGAAGTCGGCGCCGTGGGACTTGAGGATCTGGACGACGCGGGCCGAAAAGCCGCAGCTCGGGAAGATCTTGTTGCCCTTCATGAAGAGCATCACGCGGTTTTCGCGGATCAGGGACTCGATCTGGTCTTGGATGGCGGCGTCCATGGTTGGCCTCGCGCGGGGCGCGGAGACTTCTTTAGCCAGCCCGTCCAGCTGGCGCAAGGGGGGGAAGGCGGGGCCTTCGGGGGTGAATCATCGCCGCTGCTCGCGCGTCTGTGGGCCGCGCTGCCCTGCATTTTCGCCGCCGAGTTGGCGCGCGAAGCCCCGCGCAGTAGCTTTTGCCCGCGATGAGCCGCCGAACGCCTCCGCCCGAACGCCCCACCGACCCGCGCCGCCGCGCGTGGTTGCAGGCCAGCTTGGCGCTCGGGGCCTGGGCTGCCTTGGCGCCGCGCTCGGCCCGGGCCCAAAGCCCCCAAAAGGGCGGCGAGAAGGACCAAGACGAAGCTCCGGCTGCGCGCGCGCGCATGCTCTTGATCGGCGACAGCATGATCGCCGGCGGCTTTGGGCTGTACTTGGCGCAGGACCTCGAGCGCGACCACGGCATCCTCGTCGAGCGTCACGGCAAGAGCTCGACCGGGCTCGCGCGCCCGGATTTCTACGATTGGGTCGAGGTCGGCGCCGAGCTGGTCGACGCGCACAAACCCGACGTCGTCGCCTGCATGTTCGGCGGCAACGACGGGCAGGGCTTGTACATGGGGCGCAAGGCCGACCCCAAGTGGATCCGCTACGAAGAAGAGGGCTGGACGGCCGAGTACCGGCGCCGGGTCAACGCCTTCGCCGACGCCGTCACGCCGCAAGGGCAGCATCTATTGTGGATCGGCATGCCGGTCATGAAGCCCAGCAAGCTGCACGGGCGCGTCAGCCACATGAACACCATCTACCGCGCGGAGATGGCCATCCGGCCGCAGGCGACCTTCATCGACATCTGGCGGACCCTCGCCAAGGCCGACGGGGGCTACACCGACCATATCGAGGTCGAAGGCAAGCGCGCGCGAGTCCGAGCCGGCGACGGCGTGCATATGAGCCGCACCGGCGCGCACTACCTCGCCGACTACGTGCAGCTGGAATTCCTCGACGCCCTCGGCTTGCCGCCGGGGGGCGCCGCCGACGAAGCGGAGCCGGACTCCGCCAAAGCCGCCGGGGGCCCGCCCCTCGGTTGAGCCCCATTTCGCGCGTGGGCTGTCACACAGCTCCACGGCGAGATTCGGGCAACATGAGCCGCCTTGAACGCTCCGAAGCGCGCGCGCAGCCTCCAAAGTTGGTGGCTCGACTTCGTTCTGACCCGGCACAAGCTCGTGCTGCTGGTCGGCAGCGTGCTCACGGTGCTCGCGGGTTGGCTGGCCAGTCACATCATCGTGGATCCGGATCTGCGGGCCTTGCTGCCCGAAGACGGTCCGCTGCTCACCTCCTATGAGGCGGTCGAGCGGGACTTCGGCGCCGTCGAGTCGATCCACATCGTGCTCAAAGGCGGCGAGTCCGAGGGCCGGCGCGCGCTGGCCGACGAGATCCAGACCCGCTTCGAGTCGCATCCCGAGATGCGCTCGGTGACGACGCGCCTCGACGACAGCTTCTTTCTCGATCACGCGCTGTACTACCTCTCGGACGCCGAGATGGACGAGCTCAACGATCTCGTCTTGGCCTGGCAGCACCACGGCTTGTGCACGCGTGCGCCGGAGATCTGCACGACGCGGCCGGATCCCCGCGCCCCCGATCGCCTCGAGGCCTTCATCGATCGCAAGCGGGACGAGGCGCGCCAACGGATCGGCTTCGAGCAGTACTACGAGCGCGAGGGCATCGACGCCCTGGTCGCCTTTTTGCGGCCCAAGGTGCCGGCCACCAACCTCGAGTTCGCCGACCACATCATGGTCGACGTGCGCCGGGAGCTCGACGAGCTGCTCGCCAGCGAAGGGGCATGGCGCGGGCAAGGCATCGTCTACGGGCTGACCGGCCCCTACGCGGCGCGCGCGGGCGAACAGCAGATCGTCGAGCGGGACATGCGGCGCAGCTTGGCCGCGGGCCTCGGCGGCGTCTTGCTGATCTTGTATCTGCTCTTTCGCTCCTTCCGGGCGCTACTGACCTTGACCGTGCCCCTGCTTTTTGGCCTGACCTGGTCGATGGGGGCGACCCAGCTGATGTTGGGGCACCTGAACACGATGACGAGCCTGATCTCGTCGGTGCTCTTGGGCCTGGGGATCGACGCGGGCATCCACCTCTTGTCGCGGGCGCGGCGCGAGCGGCTCACCCATGACGACGAGACATCGATCCGTCGCGCCTTCGAGGGCCTGATCTCACCGCTTCTGGTCGCCTCGAGCACGACGATCGGGGCCTTCGTGGTGATGGCCACCAGCGACTACCCGGCCTTTCGCGAGTTCGGGATCGTCTCCGGGGTCGGCGTGGCCTTGTGCTTGTTGGCCATGCTCACCGTCTACCCGGCGGCCTTGCGACTGGTGGGGGTCAAAGCGCCGCCCGAGCGCAAGACGGTCAGCCACCGGATCGGGAGCGCCTTGCTGGCGCGGCCGGCCCTGGTCTTTTTTGGGCTCTTGGCCCTGACGGTGGCCGCGGTGCCCGGGGTCCACGAGACCCGCAAGAACGGCTTTCAGCGCAGCGCTCGCGAGCTTCAGTCGGACACGATCCGCGAGCGCATCGTGCCCGACGTCGAGCTGATCTCGCGGGTCTTCGACAAAAACGTGCACGCCGGGATCCTGACGATCCACGGCTACGAGGAGATGGAGCGGATCTTTCGGCGCGGGAGCGAAGCCCACGCCGATCGTCTGCGCCGCGGCGAGAGCGTGGTGGCCGAGCTCGTCGCCTTGCCGCGCTTCATGCCGCCGCCCGAGGTGGATCTCGAAAAGCGACGCGCGGCGATCGAGACCCTCACCGAGGACTTCGACGAGAACACCTGGGCCAAGCTCGAAGGTGAGGACGCGGTCGACGAGTTCGGAGACCCGCTTCCCGGTGCGGGTGAGGACAGCGGCTTGTCCAAAGAGGATGCGCAGGCGCTACGGCGGATGATCGACGCCAAGCCCTTTGGCGTCGACGACCTGCCGGCGCAGGTGCTCGAGACCTTCCGCGGTCGGGACGATCACTGGGCGATCATCGCCTACCCGAACTACGACCCCACCGACATCCAGCTCGACTTGATCTTCGTCGAGGAGAGCAAGGACTACGGCTCGGGGATCCAAGGCAGCGTCTTCGTCGGCGAGCCGGCGGTGCCGGCGACCATGTATCAACTCATGGCCGACGAGTGGGCAGTCATCGTGGGCATGGCCGGCATCTTGGTCTTTGGGATCGTGCTGTGGCAGGTGCGCTCCTTGTCCCGGGCGACCTTGACCTTGTTGCCGCTGGTGCTCGGCTTTTGGTGGCTGGTGGGCCTGATGGGCTCGACGGGGATCAAGTTCACCTTGGTCAACGTCCCGATCTTGCCGGCCGTACTCGGCATCGGGGTCGACAACGGCGTGTACCTGGCCATCGCCATCGCCCGCCGTTCCAAGTCGCCAGATGGCCTCAAAGGGGCCGTAGACGGCACCGCACGGGCGATCTTGGCGGCCACGGCCACCACCGTGTGTGGCTTCGCGTCCTTCTTGGTCGCCGACTCCGGCAGCTTGCGCAGCATCGGACTGCTGGCCGTGGTCGGCATCTCGATGGCCGCCTTCGCGGCGCTGACGGTGCTGCCGACCCTGGCCGCGATCTCGGAGCGCGTGCGACCGGGCGGCGGCAATGGGCGCGCCGACGCGAGCACCAGTCGCGGCGCTCAGCCGAGCGACGAGTAGATCGCGGTCCGACCGGTCCCGATCCGCTCGAGCTTGCCCTCTTTGACCAGCACGCCGACGTGGTGACGCAGCACCTTGCGGTCGAGGCGGGTGTAGTCGGCCATGTCGTCGAAGGTGACCTCGCCGTTGCCCTCGACGAAGGGAAGGACTTGGCGCGCGACCTCGTCGGTGGCGAGGCCCCCGTCGGTCGGCTTTTTCGGTCGCTTCTTCGCGCCCTCGTCGTCGCCGAGCTCGTCGGCGAGGACGCTGCGCTTCTTCTTCTTTCCGTTGGCCTCTTTGCTCGGCGCGAAGCCCTGGCGCAGGTCACCCAAGGTCACCTTGGAGAACTGACTCCACATGTCGCGCGACTCCAAGAAGGCGACGAGGGACTCGACGTTGACCTGCTCGGGGTTGGCGAGGGCCTTGAGGGTCTCGACCGCGCTGAGGCGCTCGAGCTCTCCGTAGCTGCTGGAGCTTTCCGAACTCATGGGGGAGCGGGGGTGAGGCGGCGCGCGATCTCGGTCGAGCGCTCCCTCACCTGGGAGGATCATGGGACATGCCGCCGGCGCCGTCGACCCAAAGCGGGAGATCTCTTCGCCTCGCGACAAAAAAGTGGATGAGATCTCACCTTCCTGTGTGGGGGAAGGGTGGACGAGCGACCGGCCCCCGATCCGGTTTGGGGTGCGACCGCACTCCAAAGCAAAGGGTGGGCCAAGGGTTAAAAGTCTCCGGAGTCGGGCACCTGCGGCGCGGGACGAAAAGCGTTGTATCGGTGGACTTCGAGCGCTGGCTTCAGGCGGCGAGAGCGACCGGCCCAAGAGCCGGAACTGTTCATCTGCGCCCACCACATCTTGTGCTTCTTTCTTGCCGAACCCCTAGATGTTGTGGTCTCTTCTACTCCCCGGCCCAACATGGTGTGTCGAGCTTCGGCCCACCGGGAAACGGGGATCTGCGGCCTCCAGCGCCCCTTCGGGAGCCCCGGCCGGTCCGCAGCACCGGATGCGTGTCGCCTCCGCCTGGCGTCGCCACTAGGGGATCTCGTCCCCAATAGTCCGGATTGCGCGAAACGCGCCGAGCCTATTCGACTTTGCCGCTTCCCGCGCACCTTCGACCTTCGGGTCCTCCTTGAACTGAACTGAACTGAACCTCCGCGTCGCCTCGCTTCGCATCTCGCGCCTCATCGCTTCCGCACACGCTGCGACCTCGATCCCGACCTCTCCACCTGCCAAGTTCTCCGCCCGCCTCGCCGTTCGTTCTGGAGCCCGCTCAAAATGAAAATCTCCCGCCTCTTCACTGCGAAAACGCAGACCCGCGACCAAGACACCATCTTCGAAAAACGCAGCTCTCGGATCACCAACCCCGACGGGTCGGTGGTCTTCGAGGCCGCGGAGATCGACATCCCCGCCGGCTGGTCGCAGGTGGCCGTCGACATCATCGCGCAAAAGTACTTCCGCCGCGCCGGCGTCCCCGCCGTCTCCAAGCCGGTCCCCGAAGAGGGTGTGCCCGCGTGGCTGTGGCGCAGCGAGCCCGACCACGAGGCGATGGCCGAGCTCCCGGCCTCCGAGCGCTTCGTCGGTGAGCGCGACAGCGCCCAGGTCTTCCACCGCCTCGCCGGCTGCTGGACCTACTGGGGCTTCAAGCACGACTACTTCGACGGGGAAGAGGACGCGAAGGCCTTTTACGACGAGCTGTTCAACATGCTCGCCAACCAGCGCGTGGCCCCCAACAGCCCGCAGTGGTTCAACACCGGCCTTCACTGGGCCTACGGCATCACCGGTCCGGCGCAGGGGCACAGCTACTGCGATCCGAAGACCGGTGAGCTGATGCAGTCCACCAACGCCTACGAGCACCCGCAGCCCCACGCCTGCTTCATCCAGTCCGTCCAAGACGACCTGGTGGGCGAGAACGGCATCATGGATCTGTGGGTCCGCGAGGCCCGCTTGTTCAAGTACGGTTCGGGCACCGGCTCGAACTTCTCGAACATCCGCGCCGAGGGCGAGGCCCTGTCGGGCGGCGGTCGCTCGAGCGGTCTGATGAGCTTTTTGCGGATCGGCGACCGGGCGGCGGGCGCCATCAAGTCCGGCGGCACCACGCGTCGCGCGGCCAAGATGGTCGTGGTCGACGTCGACCACCCGGACATCGAGCGCTACATCGACTGGAAGGTCGTCGAGGAGCAGAAGGTCGCGGCCTTGGTGACGGGCTCGCGGATCTGCAACACGCACCTCAACGCCGTCTTGCGCGCCGGCCACGCCGCCTTGGAGATCGAGTCGGTCGAGGACCGCTTTTCGCCGCGCGAGAACAAGGCCCTGCGCAAGGCCATCCGCGAGGCCCGCAAGGCCCTCGTGCCCGAGAACTACATCCAGCGCTGCATGCAGCTGGGCATCCAGGGCGTCACCTCGCTCGAGTTCGACGAGTACGACACCAACTGGGACTCCGAGGCCTACTCGACGGTCGCGGGTCAAAACTCCAACAACTCGGTGCGCCTGACCGACGCCTTTTTGAAGGCCGTCGAAGACGAGGGCACCTGGGACCTGATCCGTCGCACCGACGGCAGCGTCGCCCGCACCGTTCGCGCCCGCGAGATCTGGGACAAGATCAACTACGGCGCGTGGGCCTGCGCCGACCCCGGTCTGCAGTTCGACACCACCATCAACGACTGGCACACCTGCCCGCAAAGCGGCCGCATCAACGCCTCGAACCCGTGCTCCGAGTACATGTTCTTGGACGACACGGCCTGCAACTTGGCCTCGCTGAACCTGATGACCTTCCGCGGTCAAAACGGCGAGCTCGACACCCAGAAGATCGAGCACGCGGTGCGCTTGTGGACCTGCGTCCTCGAGATCTCGGTGCTCATGGCCCAGTTCCCGAGCAAGCAGATCGCCGAGCTCAGCTACACCTTCCGCACCCTCGGCCTGGGCTACGCCAACTTGGGCACCTACTTCATGGTGCGGGGCATCCCCTACGACTCGGCCGAGGCGCTGGCCATCTGCGGTGGCGTCACCGCCTTGATGACCGGCACCTCCTACGTGACCTCGGCCGAGCTGGCCGCAGAGCACGGCCCCTTCCCGGGCTACGCGAAGAACCGCGAGGACATGCTCCGGGTCATGCGCAACCACCGTCGCGCCGCTTACAACCGTCCCCGCGACGAGTACGAGGACCTGCACACCATGCCGGTGGGCATCGACCAAAAGCGCTGCCCCGAGCAGCTGCTCGGCGCCGCCCAGGCCGCCTGGGACAAGGCCCTGCGCCTCGGTGAGGAGCACGGCTACCGCAACGCGCAGGTCACCGTGATCGCCCCGACCGGCACCATCGGTCTGGTCATGGACTGCGACACCACCGGCATCGAGCCCGACTTCGCCTTGGTGAAGTTCAAGAAGCTCGCCGGCGGCGGCTACTTCAAGATCATCAACCAGTCCGTGCCCGCGGCCCTCGAGCGCCTCGGCTACACCGACACCCAAGTCCGCGACATCATCAACTACGTCAAGGGCGCGGGCACCCTCGAGGGCGCCCCGGTCGTCACCCACGCCGAACTCAAGCAAAAGGGCTTCACGCAAGCGGAGATCGACAAGGTCGAGGCCCAGCTCTCGCAGGCCTTCGAGATCGGCTTCGTCTTCAACCGCTTCACCCTCGGTGACCAGTTCTGCAAAGAGGTTCTGGGCTTTACGGACGCGCAGCTCGACGACCCGAGCTTCTCGATCCTCGGTGGCCTCGGCTACTCGGCCGAACAGATCCAGCGCGCCAACGACTACGTCTGCGGCACGATGACCATCGAGAAGGCGCCGCACATCAAAGACGAGCACCTGCCGGTGTTCGACTGCGCCAACAAGTGTGGCCGGATCGGTACGCGCTTCATCGCGCCGATGGCCCACGTCCACATGATGGCCGTGGCCCAGCCCTTCTTGTCGGGCGCCATCTCCAAGACCATCAACATGCCGGCCGAGGCGACCATCTCCGAGGTCGAAGAGGTCTACTTGCAAAGCTGGAAGCTGGGCACCAAGGCCATCGCGCTGTACCGCGACGGCTCCAAGCTCAGCCAGCCGCTGAGCGCGGCCTTGGCCACCGAGCTCTTCGACGACCTCAGCGACGAGGACGAGCTCGGCGAGGGCATCGCGGCCACCAGCCAACCGCAGATCATCGAGAAGGTCACCGAGAAGCTGGTGCACCGCTACATCGCCAAGCGTCGCCGCATGCCGGACCGTCGCGGGGGGTACACCCAAAAGGCCACCATCGGCGGCCACAAGGTCTACATCCACACCGGCGAGTACAGCGATGGCAGCCTGGGCGAGATCTTCATCGACATGCACAAAGAAGGCGCCGCCTTCCGCTCGTTGATGAACTGCTTCGCCATCGCCATCAGCTTGGGTCTGCAGTACGGCGTGCCCCTCGAGGAGTACGTCGACGCCTTCACCTTCACGCGCTTCGAGCCCAACGGCATGGTCGCCGGGCATCCGCACGTGAAGATGTCGACCTCGATCATCGACTACATCTTCCGCGAGCTGGCCATCAGCTACCTGGGCCGCTACGAGCTCGCCCACGTGCACCCCGACGACCTCGCGCCCGACTCCATGGGCGAGGACGATCCGGAGTTCCGCGAAGAGGAGGTCGTCTCCGAGAAGGTTGTGACCCCCGGGCCGCTCAAGCTCAGCGTCGAGGTACCTCGCTCCGCCCACCTCTTTTTGGGGGACAAGGAGAAAAAGGAGAGCGCCATCGAGGTCCAAGACCTGACGGCCGAGGGGGTGACCGGCGTGCCGACGCCGGCCGGCAACGGTGACCGCAAGGACAACGAGCTGCTGGCGGCCACGCAAAAGGCCGAGCAGATCCGCGTCGCCCGCATGCAGGGCTACGAAGGTGACGCCTGCCCGAGCTGCGCCAGCTTCACCTTGGTGCGCAACGGCTCTTGCCTCAAGTGCGTCAGCTGCGGCGGCACCACCGGCTGCAGCTGAGCTCGGAACTCAGCCACAAAAGAGGCCGCCCTTCGAGGCGGCCTTTTTCGTGCTCGCTTTGCGGCGGCCTACTCGATGGTCAGCATCAAGGTGTGCCGCTGTCCCTTGCGGACGAGCTCGATCTCGATCTCTTTGGCGCCACGCAAGCCGGCGTAGGCGTTCAAGGCGCTGTCGGGCCCCGTCAGCGGGAACTCCCCGACGCGGATCACCATGTCGCCGTTCTTGATCCCGAGGGCGTGCAGCAGCGAGCTGGGGCGGATCCCGTAGAACTTCATGCCGGCGCTCTCGCCGTCGACGATGGCGGGGATGACCCGGGCTTGGCGGGTGAGGTGGGCGGGATCCGCCAAGAGCTTGTCGATGAGATCGCGCGGCAAGGTGCAGCGGCCGACCTCGCACTCGATCGCGTCGTAGAGCTTGCTCAGGTCTTCGCGGGGCTCGGGCACGGGTCGCGCCGAGGGGCGGGGCACGCCGCTGGGACTCGAGCTCCCGGCGACCGGCAGGGGCGTCGCGGGGCCTTCGGGCAGCAACTGTCCCGATGAGCGATCGCCCCCAAAGGGGTCGCGCAGGGCCGCCCGCTTGGCCGCGCGGTCGAGTCGCTCGACTTCGCGGGTGCGCTCGGCGCTCGCCCGCTCTTCGACATCGGCGCGCAAGAAGGTCACGTCGGCCGCGATCTGATCGACTTTGGCTTCGACGGCGGCGAGGCGCTCGGCTTGCGCTTGGCTTTGGGCTCCGGAGTCGCACGCGCCGAGCACGAAGAGCGCGGCCAGCCCGAGGGATCGGATCTCGCGGTGTTTCACCACCTCAGCCTACACGCGATTCCCCGGCTTTTTTGGGGCCGCAGATCCGTGCGTGCTAGGGCCGAAAGGGCCCATGATCGAGTTCATCGAGGTCAGCAAGACCTACGGGCGCCCTGGCCGCGTCGCGCCCGCGCTCAAGGACCTGAGCTTTCGGATCGAAGCGGGGGAATTTGCGCTGCTGATGGGCCCTTCGGGGGCCGGCAAGAGCACCTTGCTCAAGCTGATCTTGGCGATGGAAAAGCCCGACCAAGGCGAGATCACCGTCGCCGGTCGCAACGTCCACAAGCTCACCCGCGGCAGCATCCCCTACCTGCGCCGCAACCTCGGCGCGGTCTTTCAGGACTTTCGTCTGCTCAACGAGGCCACGCCGGCCGAGAACGTGGGCCTGGCCTTGCATGTGCTGGGCATGGCCCCGAGCGAGGTTCGCGTGCGTGTCGACCGGGCGCTCGAGCGCGTCGGCTTGGATCCACGCAGCAAAAAGCCCGTCCGCCAGCTCTCGGGCGGTGAGCAGCAGCGCGTCGCCTTGGCCCGCGCCTTGGCCGGGGAGCCCCCGGTGCTCTTGGCCGACGAGCCCACCGGCAACCTCGATCCGGCGCTGACCTACGAGATCCTCGGCTGCCTCGACCAGATCCGCGCCCAGGGCACGACGATCTTGCTGGCCACCCACGACCCGATCGTGCGCGACCATGTCGGCGCCACCCGGACCTTGCGGATCGTCAAAGGCGAGCTGCGCCAAGACATCCCCAACCCCCGCCGTCGCGCCGCGACGGGCGAGGAGAGCGCCCCGCACGAAGCGAGCGAGCCGGCCGCGCCCGCCATGGCGGAGCCCGAAGTCTCCGAAGCACTCGAGGGCCTCGAGCCCGAAGCGGCCGATGCCGAAGCGGCTACGGCCGAAGCCGGCGAGGCCTCGGACATGGAGGCGGTCGCCTGATGTTGAAGGTCACCAAGCAGCGCTTCACGGCGCTGCGTCACGTGCTCGGGCGCGGCCTGCGAGGGATGGGCCAAAGCCCCCTCGTGCAGCTGATCGCCGTGGGCACCATGGCCGTGTGCATGTTGATGCTGGGCACGGTCACCTTGATCTTTCACAACGCCCAGTCGGTCACCGAAAGCTGGGGCGTCGACGTCCCCGTGACCG
>JAUIJR010000397.1 GCA_030431075.1 Polyangia bacterium
CCTCATCGCCGACACCGAGGCGCGCGAGCGACTCGCCCGTGCGGGACGCGCCCGTCTCGAAGCCGACTTCGAGCTCGACGCGGTGGCGCGCGATTGGGTCAGCCTCTATCACGAAGCCCACCGCAACCGCCGCGGCTGAGGCGCTCACCGCTCAACCCTCGTCGCCGTCGCTGCCCGCGAAGTGGGCCTCGATGCGCGCTCGCTTCGCCGCCGGATCCAAGCCCTTGGTCTCCAGGCTCTTGGCCGACGCGCGCGCGCGGTACTCGTCCAAGGTGGCGATGACCTTGGCCGGCGCGCCCGCAACGACCCGCTCGGCCGGCACGTCGCGGGTCACGACCGATCCCGCCGCCACCAGAGCCCGCCTCCCGATCCGCACCCCGGGCAAGATCACCGCGTTCACCCCCAAAAAGGCGTGGTCCTCGACGACGATGGGCCCAAAGACATCGACCTCGGGCTCGAGATCCCGAAAGACCCAAACCCCGCCGTCGTGGGTGATGAAGCGGACCCCCGCCGTCACCTCGACCCGATTGCCCAGGCGGATCAGATAGGGCTCGGATCCGAAGTTGGTGCTGATGAGCTTGCAGTCTTCGCCCACCTGCACCCCGATGGCGCGCGCGTAGCGGACGGGGTCCACGCGACGCAAGGCCTCGAGGGCCGCCCGACGGGGTAGCCGAAGCGCGCGCCGCCACAGGGCCCGCTCGCTCACCTTCGTCGCCTCATGGTCTCGTAGAGCATGAAGACCGAGAGCGTCGCGAGCAAGATACTGCTCATCCACAGGGTGCCCCGAATGTAGAGCACGGCCGAGTTGCGCACATGCACCAACAAACCGAGCTCGGCGATGGTGAACAGGACGAAGAGCTCCACCCGCAGGCGACGGCGCGTCATGATCCGCTCGGCCCAACCGTGCAGCCACCCGATGAGGCCCAGCAGCAGGGGTGCGCCGAGCAGACCGAAGTTGATGTAGGCCTCGGCCACGATCGAGAAACCGAGCCCCCCCTTGCCCTCGCTCTTGCGATCCGAAGTCTCGTCCGTGAGCCACACCGAGGAGACGATCGCATCCGGTCGCTCCCAGATCAGGTTGGGCACCACGCGTGAGAGCGCATCGAGGTAGGTCTGCCCGCGAAAGTAGTCGTAGCGTCCCGGCACCAGCTCGAGCGAGCGCACGAAGGTGTCGAGGGTGTGCCCGGTCTCGTTGGCCGTCTTGTGTACGATCCAACTCGGGTCTTGGACCTTGCGCACGACGGTCGCGGCTTGGTTGTCGCTGCGAAAGGCCTTGAGCCCCGCGACGGTGATCAAGGCGGCCAGCCCGAGGGCCAGCATCTGGCTCGAACGGAAGGGGCGAACCAGGTAGTGACGCACCAAAAAAAGCGGAAAGAGAAAGACTCCGAGCTCGCTGCGGTCACCTTGCCAGGCCAAGTTGAGGACGTAGGCCCCCGCGAGCGCGGCGACGAACGCGCTCGAGAACACGCGCCGACGCAAGAGCGAGGCGGCCGTCACCGAGAGGATCATCCCCACCACGCAGCACATCTGCGCGAGCAGGTGCATCGCGCCGACCCCCGCTTGGCTGTTCATGGCCGTCTTGAAGCTGAGGTAGGTCCAGCCAGCGCCGAGACCGATTCGGGCGTAGATGAGAAGCTCGCTCGCAAAGCCGAGCACGAACAAGGCCGTCCCGAGACGGCCGAGGCGGCGCAAGGCGGCGGGAGAGAGTTCGCGTGCACCCAGGGCCGGCCGTCGCTGACCCGCGGCGACGAAAGAGCGAGCCCCGCGCCCCCAGCCGTAACCGACGATCCAAAAGCAGAGTGCCACCACGCTCGCAAACCACGCCAGCGGCGCCAGCGAAGGCGCATACCAGCCAGCATCGAGGTCTCCGAGCGACGCAAAGTGAAAGACGCAATAGGCCGCGACGAAGACGAAGCCGGGCCACAGCCCGCTGAAGTGGCCCAAGGCCAAGCCCCAGCCGACGAAGCCCACGAGCGCGGCCCCGAGCAGGATCCCCGAGGCGGCCAGGCCCAATGGGTAGGAGATCGAGCCGGAGCCCGCGACGACACCGGTCAAGGCGAGGTAGCCGAGCACGGCGGAGACCACGACCACAAGCCGCCAGATGCTGGCCCGCTCGCGACGGCCCCCCACGGCGGGCGAGGGCGAAGGCATCCCGAGTGGGGCGCTTGGTGTTCCACTCGCCATCGCTCGAGTCGCCTCGTGCCGCGTCCGCCCGCGGGCCTTGAACCGTCCCCCGATTAGGGACTGTACTTGCGGATGAAGATGTCTCCGGTGGTCGTCGAGCGGTACTCACCGACCACGTAGACCACGTCGCCAACACCGATGGCCACACCCTGGCCGTTGTCGTTGCCGTTGGCCGGACCCTGGACGACGCGAGTCCACATTGCGTTGAGGGCAGCGTCGTACTTTCGCGTCCAGATGTCGGCGCCGTCACCCGAGTTCCAAGTGGATCCGGTGAGGACGACCGCCCCTTGGCTGTCGATGGCCACGCCCCGGGCGACATCGTTCCCGTCGCTGACGTCGTTGTTGTAGAGCTTGGTCGAAAGGGTGTCGCCCGTGCTGCCCGACATCTTGCGCACGAAGACATCAGTGCCCTGCCCGGTCACCCAGACCTCGCCGGTGATGTAGACGTCGTCGCTTCCGTCGATGGCGACGGCACGGCCGACGTCATCCGACCCACTCGCCCCCGCGTAGACCTTCGTCCACATGGTGTCGCCGGTCGCCGCGGCGTACTTGCGCGTGAAGATGTTCGAGCCTTGGTCGGTCGCCCAGCTCTCACCCGTCATCACGACGTTGCCTTGGCTGTCGACCGCGACGCCGCGCCCGAGGTCGGCGTGACTCGCGGGGCCGTCGTAGACCTTCGTCCATACGACCGCACCGGCTGCATCGTACTTGCGAACCCAAACGTTCGCCGACTGGGCCGGGCTCCACGACTCTCCGGCCACGATGACCGCATCGTTGGCGTCCGTGGCCACGCTCAAGCCGCGGTCGACGGCGTCGTTCGGCGCGTTGTCGTAGGCGCGAGTCCACACGATGTCGCCATCGTTGGTGTACTTGCGCGTCCAGACGTTGCCGCCCTGGTCGGCCGGCGAGGAGCGTCCAGTGACCAGCACGTTGTCCGAGCTGTCGACCGCCACCGCGAAGAGGTAGTCGTTGCCCTCGCTGGCGTCGATCGTCCGCGTCCAGATGGTGTTGAGGTCTGCGTCGTACTTGCGCAGGAACATGAGGATCGACGATCCGCCGACCACGACCCGGCCGGCCACGAAGACGTTGCCCGCGCTGTCGACCGCGACGCCGTAGGCGACATCGTTGCCGCCGTCTTGGTCGTAGGTCTTGGTTCCGAGCACCTGCGCCGAGGGGCGGCAGTCGATGTTGCAGCCATCGCCGTTGATGTCGTTGCCGTCGTCGCAAAGCTCGCCGGCATCCGGCATTCCGTTGCCGCAGAGATCGCCATCTCCATCGCCATCGCCATCGCCATCGCCATCTCCATCTCCATCTCCATCTCCATCTCCATCTCCATCGCCATCGCCGTCTCCATCTCCATCTCCATCTCCATCTCCATCTCCATCGCCGTCTCCATCTCCGTCTCCATCGCCATCTCCGTCTCCATCGCCATCTCCATCGCCATCTCCGTCTCCATCGCCATCTCCATCGCCATCTCCATCGCCATCGCCATCTCCATCGCCGTCTCCATCACCCGTCGTGTCGAAGTAGGTCGACTGAACGTCCAGGCAAAGGCCTCCGGGCACCGGGATCGACTCGAAGTCCGGGGTGATGATGACCTCGACCAAGCGCGAAGCGAAAAGCACGCCGCGCATCTGGTCCGGGCCGGCGACTTCGTCGATGCGAAGGCGTCCCGTTTCCTGGAAGAACTGACGCGAGAAGCTCCCCTGCCCCGAAACGTCGGAGAAGGCGCGCACGCACTGATCGCAGGTCGCGTAGTTCTGGTTCTGGGGCGAGGTGAGTTCGTAGATCTGTCCCGGACCGGGCGGCATCGTGAACTCGATCTGGACGGTGTCGATCAAGGTGGGCGAGCCGATGTTCGGCGCCAAGGTTCCCGCGATCGTGAAGGGGTTGCCGGGGCCGCCCGCCGCGCTCCAGTTGTTCACGGTCACCGGGATGCAGTCGGCGTCGCCGTCTCCATCACCATCGCCATCTCCATCGCCGTCGCCCCACTCCGAGGTGTCAAAGGAGTCGTAGCTCTCCCCCCACTCGTAGGAGTCGAAGGAGTCGTAGCTCTCCCCCCACTCGTAAGAGTCGTAGCTGGTCGTCACTTCCTCGGCGCTGCTCCAGCTGGCCTCAGGGCCGTCGAGGGTCTCGGATTCCCAGGTGGAGGAGGTCTCGGCCGAATCCGACGCCACCACTCCGTCGTCGGCACACGCCGAGCTCAACGTGGCGACCCCGAGTAAACTCAGAGCCAAGAAATTCTGGGAGTGACGCTTCAAATGCATGACAAGGTCTCGTTAGGCGCGAGTGCCCGAGCGACAGTGCCACGGACCCCCGGCGTCGATCGAGTATAGCGCAAGCGAATTAGCGCTTCGGCCCAGATGGACGCCAGGCGTGGACCAAAATTCCGGCGTGGACCAGCGCCATTGCGCTGCGCCCGGCCAAGACCGCGGTGGCCGCTCCCAGCAAGGGGGACTCGGGAACCCACACCCACGCACAGATGCCGGTGACCGTCGCGGCCAGCGCCGTCACGGGAACTTGGGAGCGGATCCGGCCCATCGCCGTCAGCGCCGCCCGCAGACAGCCCGCGATCCCGCCGGCGGCCGCAGCCAAGCTGAGCCACGCGAACAAGGGCCCTTGGTCGGCGTAGCTGCCGTTGTAGAGCAAAACCAGCAGTGGCCCACCCCATAGAAGGGCCAGCAAGGCCAAGGCGAGTCCCGGGAGGGCGGCCACGAGCAGTGTGCCCACCAAGACACGGCTCGCCGCGCGCCGCTCGCCGCGCTGCCAGGCGACCGCGAAGCGAGGCAGGGTCGCGCCGCGCAGCGCCTGATTGACCAGGGTCATCACCACCAAGAGGTAGGCGACAGATCCGAATATCCCGAGTCTTCCCTCGGGGGCCAGC
>JAUIJR010000398.1 GCA_030431075.1 Polyangia bacterium
AAAACAAGGCGGCCACCCCCCAGGCGATGCCGATGGCCGAGACGGCCACGGTCGGCACGAAGATGCGCACGAGCCAGGCGCTACCGAGCACCATCACGCCGACGCCAAAGGTGAGCGGCGCCCACAGTTGCAGCTGCCCCTCCGGCGTCTCGAACACGAACAAGCCCAGCGCGCCGACGGCGACGGCCACCAAGGCCAAGGCCGGAAGCCAGCGCGCGAGTCCCCGCGGCGGGCGCGTGCGCAACAAGATGCGTCGCGCCAACAAGAGCACCGCGCCGCCCCGGTCGCTCGCGCGACGCACGTCGGAGGGAGGCGGCGCCATGGCCTACTCGTAGCGAAGCCCGTCGACGGGCCGCAAGCGGGCCGCCTTGAGGGCCGGCGGGATGGTGGCCACGTAGCAAAAGCCCAGGCTCAGGCCCAAGATCCACGCGATCTGGGTAAAGCTGATCTCCACCGGCAGTCGCTCGATGAAGTAGACCTCGGGGTCGAGGCCGTAGCCGTAGAGCTCGACCAACAGACACTGGATCAAGCCCCACAGCACCCCCGCCGTCGAGCCGGCCAGGCCGATGGTCATGCCCGTGACCTGAAAGATGCGGGCGATCTCGGGGCCGGTGCTGCCCATCGACATCAAGATCGCGATCTCGGCCGTGCGTCGCATGGTCATCGTCCACAGGGCCGAGAGCACGTTGAAGGAGGCGACGAAGATCACCAGGCTCAAGATGATCGTGATGATGTTCTTTTGCGTCTCGATCGACGAAAAGAGGTTCTCGTTGAGCTTTTGCCACTCGAAGACCGAGTAGCGATCACCCAGCGCCTCACGGATCACCGCGCCCACGTCGGGGGCCACGGACGCGTCGGTCAAGCGCAGGTCGACGCCGGAGACGGTGTCCTTGCCCTCGTACTTGAAGCGCTGAAGCTCTTTGACGTGGATGTAGACCAGGTGGTCGTCGTACTCCTGAAAGCCGGCCTGAAAGACGCCGGCCACCAGGTAGTACATGAACTGCGGTTCTTCGGAGTTGTCGAAGGTCGAGCCGGGATCCACCAGACGCACCACGTCCCCGACCTCGAGCTGGGATTTGCGCGCGAGCTGGTAGCCCACGAACATCGTGGGCAGCGTCGAGGTGTCGAGCTTCTCCCCGCCCTCCCCCGGCGCGGGTTCCTCCCCTTCGTCGGGCGCGTCCTCCCACTCGCCCCAGTCGTCGTCGTTCTCGGGGTCCTCGCTTTTTTTCTCGGCCTGTTTTTTTCGCCAGGCCTCGATGGCCGGTGGGTACCAGCCCTCGCCGCGCGGGTCCGGCGTGTCGATGATGACCTGCGGCAGCATCTCGTCTTTGCCGTCGGGCACCGGCATCAGCTCGAAGTCCGAGCGCAGCTCCGAAAGGGGCACCGGGTGGCCGCTGCCTTTTTCGAGGTGGTCGACGACGTCGATGACCTGGTCGGCCGTGCTCGGCTCGATGCCCTTGACCAGCACGGAGGCGAGTTTCATGTCGCCCTCGCGCTCACCGTCGGGATCGTAGGGGGCCAAGGCCATGCCGTAGTAGACGAAGGGGCTGGCTCCCGTGACGCCGGGGACCGTGCGCAGCCAAGACTCGAAGCGCCGGTACTCGCTGATGCCGAAGGGCCGCGTCACGTTGATGTGCGCGTAGACCCCGAGCACGCGGCGCTCGAACTCGTGCTGAAAGCCGGTGGCCACCGACTGCACGACGACCAAAGAGGCGACGCCCAAGACCACGCCCCAGATCGAGGTCGTGCCAAAGACCGAGAAGCGCCGAGCGATCAGCAAGAGCAAGCCGAAGAAGCTGCCGAAGGTCGCGAGCGAGACGGCGGCGAGCCGAATGCCCGTGACCTGGGCCTTCCACGCCGGGTCACTCATGAAGGCCGCGTCGGGCCAGACCCAGGCGAAGCCCATCAGCACGGCCAGCCCGAGGGCCGTCGCGCTCCAGCAAATCCACAGCCAGCGCCGGACCCGATCTCCCCCGCGATCCCGCCGAATGATGCGCAGGCCGATCGTCCGCTCGTAGCCGACGTAGCCCGTCAGTGCGTAGCGGATGAGCAGTACCGCAAAGCACGCACCCGCCGCGATACCGCCGATGACGGTCCACATGGGCTTGGCCATCGCCAACCCCGCGCTCGCCAAGCCCACGCCCGCGAGCACCAAAACCCACGCGAGCAGCAAGCCCCAGTGCTCCGATGCCGCGCGTGTTCGAGGGTCGCTCGCCGCCATACAAGTGCGTTCCGCGGCCACGCAGCGCGCCCAAAGCGGCTTTGGAGACCGGCGTCGCAAGCTACTCGTGTGCCCGCTGTCGGTCAAACGAAGCCGGCATGCTTCGGCCTTTTGTGCGGTGCGTGCCGATCGCGCGCTACCCCGTCCTTCGAGATCCCGATGACGTCGAGAAAATCCCTAGCGATCTCGGCGGCTTGGCACCGGCGCTCGTCTTGACACCGGATCCGGGCGCGGGCTACGCTGCGCCGGGACGAACTCGCCCCGGAGCACTGCATGCGCAGAAGGCTTTTTCCTTCGATTCTCGCCCTCGCCACGGTCGGTCTGCTCTCGAGCGAGGTCCACGCCGGTAAGTACGATCTCGATCTCACCGCTTTGGGTGACGTCGACGACGACGGCAACGTGACCCCCGACCGTACGGCTTTCCGCAGCCTCGCTTCGGAGGTCGGTACCGTCATCGCACCGCAGCCGGTCGACCCCGGTGACACGCTCGGCCTCAGTGGCTTTGCCCTCAGTGCCGACCTGACGCTCAACACGATCAGCGATCAGGCCGACTACTGGACGAGCACCGCGAGTGGCAACCCCGACAAGATCATCCCGAGCTTGCAGGTCATGGGCCGCAAGGGTCTTTGGCCCGGGCTCGAGGTCGGCGCCGGCGCCTCGCACGTCTTCGACTCGAAGATGTGGGCCATCAACGGCTACGGCAAGATCGCCTTGCACGAGGGCTTCCACCATCTGCCCATCCCGACCATCGCCATCCGCGGCATGTTCTCGCAGCTGCTGGGCTCCAAAGACTTCAAGATGACCACCGCTTCGGTGGGTGCGGTCATCTCCCATGTCTTCGGCGTGGGCAGCACCGTCAACATCACCCCCTACGCCGGCTACCAGGCCCTCTTCGTCCTGGCGCGCACCGGCGTCATCGATTCGACCCCGGGCGTCGACGAGTACCTCGGCGAGACCCAGCCCTGCGACAACGGCGACCCCGAGTGCACGGTGACGAGCGAGTTCGTCTTCGAGCGCCAGCGGATCGTCCGTCACCGCCCCTATTTGGGCTTCCGGGTGATCTTCGCGGTCTTGCGCGTGGGCTTCGAGGCCATGATCGTGCCGCCAGGCAGCAGCAAGCAGACGATCGAAGGTGAAGCGCTGACCGACCAAGCCGGACTTCAGCAGCAGTACACCTTCACCTTCGGGCTCGACTTCTGATGATCATCGCCTGTCCGAGTTGTTCCGCGCCCTACCAGCTGCGTGACCAAGACGTCGCGCCCTTGGTGCAGGTGGAGTGTCCCGCTTGCCGCTATCGGATCATCTTGGACTTCGAGGCGGCCAACGACGCCTCGCTGGTCGAGGCCGGTACCCAGAGCACCAACGCCTACCGCGACGAGGCTGCCTATCGCGCCGCCGCCGGCGGTGACTTCGTGCCCTCGCAAGAGCCTGCGGCCGCGGAGCCGCGACCGCAGCTGGTCCCGGAACCGGCCCCGGCGCCGGCCCCCGAACCAACCCCCGCGCCGGAGCCCGAGCTCGAAGTCGTGGCCCAGCCCGCGGCCGCCGCCCAAAGCGCACGCCGTACCCAAGCTTTCGACCCCAGCGCGCTGGGCCACACCCCGCCGCCGCAACCGGCCGCCGCCGCCGCGCCGGCCGTCCTCGAGCCGGTGGCCGAGGCCGCCCCCGAGCCGGAGCTCGAGCCCGAGTTGGACGTCGCCCTCGACGAGGACGAAGTCGATCTCACGGCCGAGGTCGGCGAGACCGAGTCTCAAGCCGAGATGCTCGCCGCCGCCGTCGAGAAGGCCGCCGCCGCCGAGCGCGTGCCGCCCCACTCGCCGCGCACCTCGCCCGCCTCGCGTGCGCCCGAGACCGACGAGCCCGAAAAGCCCTCCGTCGACCTCGACGCAAGCACCAGCGACGTCCGCCCGCGGGTCGAAGCGCCCGTCAACGCGCCGAGCCCCGCCCCGAAGCCCGAGAAGAGCGGGTCCTTTTTGGGCAAGTTCTTCATCTTCTTGATCGTGCTCGTGGTGGTCACCGCCGGCGCGCTGGTCGGCGTCAGCTACATGCAGACCGGCGACCCGAACCCGATGCCGCTGATCGAAGAGCTGATCGGCAAGGCCCAAGACCTCTTTTCCGGTCAAGGGTAGCCCCGCTACGCGGCCGCGCCCGCATGGGCTAGGAGCTGCACATGGACGACGATGCGGATGAGCGCCCCCGCCTGCTCCGCGTCGCCGAGCGTCTCGCCGTCTTGCCCGAGCAAGCGATGCGGGCGGCCAAGCTCCAAGAGCGCCTCGAAGGGCTGAGCTACGACGACGCCGCGTGGTTGCTCGACGGGCTGGCCACAGCCGGGCGCGCCGGCGGGCCGCCTTTCGATCTGGCGCTGCTGGCCGCGGTCCAGCTCGCGGCCTCGGACCGCCTCGACTACGAGATGCGACAAGGCATCTTCGAAGCGGCCCAGCGTCTTCAGCTCGAGGCCTGCCGCGAGCTCTTCTTCTCGGCGGGCGTGCTCGACGAAGACGAGGGCGCCGGCCGTCCGCGAGCTTTGGTGCCGGGCGGGCGCCCGCTGACCTTGGGCGAGCGCAAGTCCCTGGCGCGCGGCTGGGATCGCATGGCCCTCGAGCACCTGCTCGTCGACCCCCACCCCGACGTGATCGCCTTGTTGCTCGACAACTCCCGGCTGACCGAGAGCGACGTGCTGCGCTTGGCCACCGCCCGCCGGGCCCCGCCCAAGGCCCTGCAGCTGATCATGGATCATCGGCGCTGGCGGGTGCGTCCGCGGGTCCGCCGGGCCCTGCTGCGAAACCCCCGTTTCGCCGAGGCCTCGGCCCTGCGCCTGGTCGGC
>JAUIJR010000399.1 GCA_030431075.1 Polyangia bacterium
CCGGCGTGTGACAGCGGGCGAAGGCCCGCGGGATCGACTGGATGCCGGCGGCGTAGCGCGCCCGCAGCTCGGCCGGACCGCCCGCGAACATGCCGCTCTTGTCGCGCATGGCCTTGAGATCCCCGCCGGCGCAAAAGGCCGTGCCCGCGCCGGTCAGCACGATGCAGCGTATCTCGGGGTCGGCGTCGGCGGTGTCGAGGGCCTCGACCTCGGCGCGCACCATGGCGTCGCTGTAGGCGTTGCGGGCCTCGGCGCGATCCAAGGTGATCGTGACGAGCGGGCCGTCGATCTCGTAGCGAAGATCCTCGAAGGCAGCGGGGCCGGACATGGGCCGACGATCGCCGATCCCCGCGTCGCCGACAAGGCGAGCGCGGGGATCGAAGGGGCGCGAGCCCGAGGCGTGGCGCCTAGGGGATGATGGCGGAGCAAAAGCCCCCGACGCAGACGGCCTCTTCGTCGCAGCAGTCCGCGTCGACGACGCAAGCGTCGCCTTGCTCCGAGCAACCGCCGGGGCCGATCGAGCAAGTCCCGTCGGTGCAGTAGCCGCCGCAGCAGTCGAAGCCGGCCGAGCAGCTCTCGCCTTCTTGCAAGCAGGGACTCAGCGCCCAAAAGCCTCGCATGTTGTTGTTGTCGAGGCCTTGGCCCGGCAACCAAAAGGCGGGGTGACTCGGATCGACGGTGCCGAGCTGGGCGTCGATGGCCGTGGCCCACAGCTGCTTGCGACGCGAGGCGGGAGCCTGGTCGGTGAGCGTGTTGCCGTAGGGGCGCTCGGACACGAAGACCAGCCAGTAGTAGCCGCCCACGCTCACGGGCATGAAGGTCGGCTCGAAGTTCATCTGCTGTTGGCCCGGGGTCAGATCGGCGACGCCGTTGGCCTCGGAGAGCGGGAAGCTGGTCGCGCCGTCGGTGGTCACCATCCACAGCTCCCCGGCCCCCTCGCGGGTGCGGGCCTGGTTCGCCTTGTTGAAGGCGATCCACGCCGAGTCCGGGGCGAAGGTCGGATAGGTCACCGTCGGCAAGGCCGTCTCGCTCGGGACGATCTGCGCGGGGTTGGCGAAGCCCGGCGTCGTGGTGTCGACGTCCGTGATCCACAACGAGCTGGCCGTGAAATCCAACCAGTTGCCGTTGGTGCGCAAGCCGAAGGCGAGCTTGTTGCCGTCGTGCGACCACACCGGATGCACCGGCGCGCCGCTCATGCCCGTCAAGGTGGCCAAGACCGAGGTCGAGTTGGCCAAGGTCATGTCCAAGGTGCCGTTGGTGGTCAGGCCGCCGCCGTAGTCGGGGCCGACCGACTGCCCGTGCACGACGTAGTCGCCCTCGGGCGAGATGGCCTGAAAGCCCGAGGCGTCGGCGGGGTAGTAGGCGCCGCCGAAGTCCTCGCCGCTCAAGAAGATCTTCGAGCCGTCGGCGGCATTCCAGGTGCCCCACGGCGACTGAGATCCGTAGGTCGAGGCCACGATGGTCGAGCCGTCGCTCGAGACGCTGTGACACGCGATGCAGTCCTCGCTGCCGTTGGCCGGCGGCGGCTTCTCCATGAAGACCTCGGCGTCGGAGCCCACCGGCAAGCGCAGGACGTCACCCTCGTTGACGGCCCAGTAGTAGATCATGCCGGTGAGGTCGGCGTTGGCGATCTTCCAGGTGTGTTGGATGGGCGCGTAGGCGGTGGTGCCGTCGTAGCGCTGGTAGCTGACCTGGACGTCGCCGCTTTGCACCGAGGCTTCGAACTTCGCCCACACGTCGATGGGCGTCTCGGGGAAGGGCAGGCGCGTGGGGTTGGGTGCCGTCTGCCAGGCCTCGTAACTGAAGGTCGGCGCTTGGATCTCGAAGTGGTAGAGGTCCGTGTCCGCCCCGCCCGCGAGCTGCGGCAAGGGCCCTTTGAGGCCGTGCGGGAAGACGGTCTGGTCGTAGGGATAGAGCACCGAGAGCGCGGGGTCGGGCGTCGTCGCCCCGTCGAACACACCCTTGGTCGCGGGCGGCAAAGCGCCAGGGTCGTGAGTGATCCGATAGATCACGGTCGCCGAGGTCGAGGCGCTCACGCCGTCCTTCTCGACGGTGACCGTGCCGGTGCCACCCTGGTTCGCGGTGGGCGTCCACACGCCGGAGCCGGCGTCGATGGTGGCCACCGCCGGTTGGTCGTAGGTCCAGCTTCCGCCGGTCAAGGTGTTGCTGTTGCCGTTGTCGTAGTGGGCGGTGGCCGTAAAGCCCACGCCGTTCATGGCCACGCCGTCGACGACCTCGACCACGGGGTTCATCGGCACGATCTCGATGCTCAGCAGCTGGGCTTCGCCGCTCTCGCCGCTCTCGCTGCCCGCTTCGCTGCTCGCGCTCGAGGCATCCGAGCTCTCGGTGAAGGTGACGCCGCTGTCCGAGGCGTCAGCGCTCGAGTCCGAAGCCGCGCTGCCCGAACCGCACGCGGCGAGCGCGAGCACGAGGCTGGCGAGACCCAAGCCCCGCGTGGCGCCCCAAGCTGTCGACTCCATGGTGAACCCGAAGCGAAGACCAGTACCCATGCTTCGATGATACGACGAGCGTGGGCGCGTCCGGAGCCTAAGTGCGCCGCAGCTGCGTGCGCTGCATCAATGAAGCAGCGTCGATCGCAGCGTGCGCCCGCCTGCGCATCCAAGCGCCGCCGACGCCCCTCGACCTCGCCACCAGCCCACCAAAACCCACGCCCGTCCCACAAAGCCCTCGCCTCTCCGCTACCTTTGGCCTCGATGCCGCGCCTCTCCGCCCGCTTGCAGGCGCTGCTCGACATGCTCGAGCCGGGATGCGAGCTCGCGGACATCGCATGTGACCACGCCCACCTGTCCATCGAAGCGGTAGGGCGCGGGCTCGCGCCGCGCGCCGTCGCCTGCGATCTCAACGAGGCGCCCTTGCGGGCGGCCCGAGCCGAGCTGCGCGCCGCCGGTCTCGAAGGCCGCATCGAGTTGCGCCGCGGTGATGCCTTCGCGCCGCTGCACGAAAGTCCCACGGCCGCGAAGGTCGCCGTCATCGCGGGGATCGGAGGCCGACTGATGGCCCGCATGATCGAAGCGCCCGCGCCCGTGGGGCCGCCGGCTCGTGTCGAGCGGCTCTTACTTCAGCCCAACCGCGACGGCGAGTTCGTGCGGCGCGCCCTCGTCGCTCGGGGCTGGCATCTGCGCGAGGAGTGTCTCGTCCCTTGCGGGGGGCGCCGCTATCTCGTGCTCGATGCCCTTCGCGGCGATGACTCCACGCATCGCGACTGGGGCCCCATGGACTGGCGTTGGGGGCCGCGGCTGATCGCCCGTCGGGACCCCGAGCTCTTGGCGGCCTTGCTCGACGAGCGGGCGCGTCTCGACGCGGCCATCGACGCCGCCGAACGCGGAGGCGCCTCGGTGCAAAAGCTCGCGGCCTTGCACGCCGAGCGCGAGTCCGTAGTCGCGCTTCATCGCGAGATGTCGAGCGCGCCTTAGCGTCGCGGCGCGCCCTCGCGCAGCGCGCCGAGCTCTTCGACCGAGCCGTGCAAGGGCATCCAGGTGCGAAAAAAGGCGCGTAGCTGGCGTCGCTGCGAGCGCTCTCGCCAGGGTCCGTCGGCGTCGAGGACCCAGCCCACCAAGAGCAGGGGCATGAACATGGGCAAGAAGATCAGCGCCATGCGCTCCCCTTCCATCCCCGAGCCTGTCCCATGAATTCGAGCCTAGCCGAGAAGCTTCGGGCGACAAGGGCGATCCTCGTGGCGCCACCCTCGCAAGGTCCCGACCACCCGGGCGGCCCCGCAAGTTTCGACCGGCACCCGCCGCGGGGATCTGCGACCATGCGCGTGGCGTGTCTCGGCGCTTCTCACTTTCGGACGTGGCCTTGAACCGCCCCGTCACCACCAGCATGTTGCTGGTGGCGCTGCTCGTGTTGGGGGTCATCGCCACCTACGCGCTGCCGCTGGCTTTCATGCCGGCCGAGACCGCGAAGCGGGTCGACGTCCGCGTGGACATCGAGCGCACCAGCCCCGAGATCGTCGAGCGCGACGTCATCCGCCCCCTCGAAGAGGCCGTCGCCGGTGTCCGTGACCTCTCGGGGATCCGCACCTCTTCGGGCAGCTGGGGCGTGCGCTTGCACCTCGAGTTCAAGCCGGGCACCGACATCGACGCCCGTAAGATCGAGCTGCGCGAGCGCCTCGATCGCGCCAAGCCGGATCTGCCGGACCTCGTGCAGCGCTACAGCGTCTCCTCGAGTCGCGGGGCCGCCGACGCGCCGATCTCGACGATCCGGATCGGCAGCGAGCGCGACCTGTCCAAAGACTACTACCTGATCGAAAGCGCGATCGTCCGCCCCCTCGAGCGCATCGAGGGCGTCGCTCGCGTGGAGCTCTCGGGGGTCGAGGCGCACGAGCTCGAGGTCTCGGTGGATCTGCAGGCCGCACGCGAAGGCGGCGTGCCCTTGAGCAGCGTGAACTCGGCCGTGCGCGGCGCCCGTCAAGCCCGGAGTCTGGGCGTGACCCGAGGCGGTGGGCGTGACGCGGGCCTGCGCGCGCCCTCGGTCGACGCCGAGGTCGGCGCCTACGCTCGCCTGCCTCTGGCGCGCGAGGCCAACGCCCCGGTGCTCGACGATCCGGCGCTGGCCGAGGCGGGTACACCCCCGCCGACCGCCGCCTTGGGTGAGGTCGCCGAGGTCTTCGTCCACCCGGTCGAGCAGCGCCGCGGCACGCACCTCAACGGGCGCCGGGCGATCAACCTGGACATCTACGGCGGCGGCAGCGAGAGCGCGGTCGAGGTCTCCGAGCGCGTGCGCGAGGCCATCGAGGCCATGCAGGGCGACCCCCGCCTCGGCGACATCGACGTCATCGTCTTTCAAGACCAAGGCGAGATGATCGTCCAGACCCTCACGGATCTGCGCAACACGGGCATCTACGGCGGCCTGATCGGCGTGCTCGTGCTCTTCGCCTTCTTGCACCGGGCGCGCACGACCCTCGTCGCCTCCTTGTGCATCCCGATGTCGGTCTTGGCGGCCTGCGCCGTACTCTTCTTGCGCGGCGAAGACCTCAACACGGTCGTGCTGCTCGGCTTGGTGCTCGGCGTCGGGATGTT
>JAUIJR010000400.1 GCA_030431075.1 Polyangia bacterium
GTCTCCGTCGCCGTCTCCGTCTCCGTCGCCGTCTCCGTCTCCGTCGCCATCTCCGTCTCCGTCGCCATCTCCGTCGCCATCTCCATCGCCATCTCCATCTCCATCGCCATCGCCATCTCCGTCTCCATCGCCATCGCCGTCTCCATCGCCATCCCCGTCTCCATCTCCGTCGCCATCGCCATCTCCGTCTCCATCGCCATCTCCGTCGCCATCGCCATCTCCGTCGCCATCGCCATCTCCATCGCCATCTCCGTCTCCATCTCCGTCGCCATCGCCATCTCCGTCGCCATCGCCATCTCCATCTCCATCGCCGTCGCCATCGCCGTCGCCATCGCCATCTCCGTCGCCATCTCCATCGCCATCGCCATCGCCATCTCCATCTCCATCTCCATCGCCGTCTCCGTCTCCATCGCCATCCCCACTCTCGGAACTCGCCTCGGACTCGGTACTCGTGCCGTCATCGCTGTCGGCCGGCCCATCGTCGCCACAGGCGAGGGAGAGACAAAGGAGGGTCGAAGCAAGCCAAGTCGAAGTACGCACACCCTTTGTTAGCGCTTCGCGCCGGGCGGGTGCAACGTCCTCAGGGCTCGTCGCTGCCGCGCAGGCCTCTCAACATGGAGCGAATCGCTCGTCGTCGCCGTCCTCGCGGCGTCTCGCCGCGTCGGGCGTCGATGGCCCGCCGCGCCATGCGAGGGCTCGAGAAGATCATGCGGGCGAGGGCCGAGGCCAGCTCCAGCGGGGAGCCGGCTTTGGCTTCGACGCCGACTCGCTCGCCACTGATGTGGTCTTCGAGCGCGCCGCGGGCCACCGTACGTGTGCCGTCGGAGCGGATCTCGACGACGAGGCGTGCGACGACCGGAGGCTCATCCGCGTCGACGAGCTCCGTGTTCTCCCTACCCTCGAGGGCTCGCTCCTCGTCGCCGGGGGCGCTCACGGACGCACCGTCTCGTCGGGCACCGGCACGAGCAGGTCCCCCAGTCCGTAGACGCTGAGCACCAAGGCGACCACGACCACGCTCGCGCCGATCGCCAAGATCCATGTCGCTCGATCGCGGCCGAGGCTGGTGCGCGTGGCGACGCCCCCCGCGAGCAAGACGAGGGTCAAGACGAGCACAAAGAACTGGAAGCCGCGGCTGAGGACGAGCTGCCCGATCGAGGAGAGCGACTCGAGGCTGACGCCGTCGCGCGCCATCATCTCCGGAACGGCCTTGAACCACAGCACGAAGGCGCCGGCCCCCCCCACAACGCCGACGAGCCCGAAGAAGAGCTCACGCGGTCGCAGCTTGAACGCGGCGCGGGGATCCGAGGCGGACATCGCCGGCATCATGCCCGCCCGACCCCGGGGAGGCAAAGTGATAGCCTGCGACATGGCCAAGACCGGCATGCTTGCGCTCCTTTCGCTGTGTGCTTGCATGGTGCGCACGCAGCAGTTCAGCGCCGAAGATCGCGCAGCCGTGGTCTCGGTCCTCGAGTCCCAGGCCCAGGCCTGGAACCGGGGCGACCTCGAGGGCTACATGGCCGGCTACGAGCGCTCGCCAGCGCTACTGTTCACCAGCGGGGCCAAGGTCCGCCGCGGCTGGGAGGCGACATTTGCCAACTACCGCCGTCGCTACGGCGAGGCGCCCGAGTCGATGGGGCAGCTCGACTTCGACATCGACGACGTGCGCGGTGTCGGTGACGGTGCCGCCGTCGTGCTCGGCCGCTGGACGCTCACCGAGACCCCACAGGCGAGCACCGGGGTGTTCTCGGTGGTCTTCGCCCGTACCCCGGCGGGGTGGCGGGTGGTGCACGACCACAGTTCGGCCGCGGACTAGCGGCTACTCGCCTCCTACCAGGCCTCCTACCAACCTCCGACCAGCGCCTCGACCACGCGCTCGATCGACTTGGGGGAGGAGCCCTCCGCCTTGTTGTTGACGATCAAGAAGCTGCGACGCGGGCCGTCTGCGCTGGCCTCTCGCAGCGCGTCGACGATGGCCCCGCGGGTCTCGAGGTCTTCGTCGACGATGCGGTCGAAAGGCGCGTAGGCGAGTTTGGCCCCCTGGTAGTCGTGCTTGGGGTGGAGCATCCAGCGGATGATCAAAGCGTCGCGTCGTGCCCCACCGGTGGCCGCGAACTGCTTCGCCACCGACTGCATACCGGGCAGCGCGTTGATGCAGTGCTGCACGCCCACCTCGCCGATCGCACGCAGGTAGCGAGGCGTGAAGAGCTCGGCGTTGCGCAGCTCGACCGCGTAGTGCCCGTGTTCGAGGCGCGGGAGCGCAGCGAAAAAGTCGTGCAGTCGGTCCGGAAAGGCACGCGGTCCTCCCATCGGGGCCAAGGCTTGCGGTGAGAACTGAAAGAGGAGCACGCCGGCCTTGTGCCCGAGGCCCTCGACGAAGGGGGCGACGACCACGTCGCTGGCGTAGCTCGGATCCAAAAAGTGCGGGTTCGCCTTGCCGGCCGCGGGCCCAAAGCGTGTATCGAGGCCATTGCGCGCCGAGGTGCAGCCCCCAAAGGCTTTGACCAAGAATCGAAAGTCGTCGGGGACCTGCTGCGCGTAGCGCCGCAGTAGCTCGGCCTCGACCGGGGCATAGAAGGTACGGTCGACACCGACCGAGCGAAAAAGCGGGTGGCGTGCGTAGGCCTCGAGCCCGCGCTTGGCGAGTCTCGAAGTCCCAGCTGCCCGCGCATAGACCAAGCCTTCCCAACCTGGAAAGCTCCAAGAGCTCGTGCCGAAGTGGAAGTTCGCGGCCAGCCGCTCGCCGAGGCCTCGTAGCTGCTCGCTGGGCTGCGCCGGCTCGACCGCTTGGGCATCGACCGGGGTCGGCGCCCCAAAAAAGTCGAGCTGATCGCTCACCGCAGCGCTCAGTCGTCGACTTCGTCAACGACCCCGACGGAGTTGACGTGATAGACGCGACGCTGCCGTGGCCCCTCGAAGACCATCTCGATCGTGTCGTCGTCGACGCGTGAGAAGCTCAAGGTGGCGAGGACATCACGCGGGGTCACCAGCTCGTAGCTCCCCGCTTGGGGCAGCGGATCCTGAGCGCGAGCCTCGACCCCGTCGATGCTCATGGTCCAGTGGCCGAGCGGCCCCGTCCAATCATGATCGCCGTCGATGCGGACACCCCCGCCGAGACCCTGTACGGGATCTACCCAGGTCATGCGACGGTCACCCCGCGCGTTCAAGCTCACCTTCTCCCCGGTGACGGTGAAGTCCGTCTCGATGTCGCGGGCGCCCCCACCCCAAACGACGTCGGCGCCGCCGTCGAGGGTCACCTCGCCGTTGGTGAAGGCGATGTAGTCGTGGGTCACGTGCACCTCGTCGCCCGCCAGCTCGAAGCTGTAGACGACCTGCCCGCCGTAGGTGTGGCCCCGGTAGCTGCAGTCGTCGGTCAGGCTCCCGAAGTCGACGGTGATCTGCGAGTCGCCGACCGTGAGCTCGGTGCAGGGCGCTTGTGACTCCAAAAAGGCGCGGACTTCCTCGACGATGGCCTCGAGGCCCTCGCCGATCGTGAAGCTGGTCGAGATCTCGACCACGTCGTCGACGGCCTGTCGGGCTTGCCCGAGCACCACCACCGCGTCGATGGCCGCACGGAGCTCCTCGGCCGAGATTCGGTCGCCGAAGCAGCCGCCCAAGCCGAGCGAGCTGGCCATGGCGCAGCCCAATGCGATGAACCCAGGTCTCGAAGCCATGGCGACATGCTAGCACCGCCCTTCGGGGGCGCTCGACCTCCCCGCTGCACGCGCGGCCACTCCACGCAAAAGGGCCCCCCGCCATCGGCCGAGAGCCCTCGCGCGTGGGTCGAAGACCCGAATCAGCCTTGGCTACAGAAGTACTTCACCTCGGCGTCGCCGGAGCTCTTGAGCTCGTCGCAGTAGGTACCGCAAAGCTCGATGGCGTCGTAGACGCCCGGGTTCACGTAGACCCAGCCGTTCTCGGTGCCGCAGTCGGCCACCTGGGGCACGGAGGCCAGCGGCATGCCGACCTCGACCTCGACCCCCCACGGCTCCGTCGGGAAGGGCGGCGGGACGTCCAGCGGGAGCACGCAGCTTTGCAGCGAGCTCACGATGTCGGTGATGGCTTGCTCGAAGGCCACGGGATCGGCCGCGTTGTAAAAGCGACTCCCCGCGGCGACCGGCTGCGGACGCCCGCCGGCGATCGCAAGCTCGTCGAGCTTGGCCCAGGGCTGGACCTCGGACTGGCTCGCCGGACTGAGGTCGGTCGGGCAATCGCTCGAGTCGTCCTTCCAGGGGTCACCGCAAAACTGCAGGTTCGGCTCGAAGCCGGTGCACGTCCGCTCGCCATCGGTCATGTCGATGCCGACGACGTAGGTCGGAATGCCATTGCCCTCGGCGCCACTGACCAGCGGCTCGAGACGCGGGTCGTAGGTCTGCATGATCAGGTTGTCATTGCTCGACCCGCAGCTGTCCGTCCCCCCGGTGATGGCGGTGTCGCAGTTCGCGGCGCCGTCGGTGATGAGGATGGCGAAGGCCGGAATGCTGGGATCTGCCGTCAAGAGCGTTTGCAGCTCGGTGTAGGCGGCGTCCAGCCCCGCGTAAGTCGGCGTGGCGCCGGCCGTTCCCGCCATTCCGTCCGTCAAGCCGGCGGCCGGGAGGGAGCCGATGACGTTGGTCGCGTTCGAGGCCGCCACGGCCACGAAGTCGCCACCACCCGCGCTGGGATCGACTTGGCACGCTCCGGTACCCCAGGCCGACGCCGTCGACGACTCCGGAAAGATCATCGACCCGAAGTTGATCGAATCGTTGAAGGTGGTCACGGTGTTCGAGACGACGCCGTGCAAGGTGGCCCAGCGAGTCTCGGGCGAGCCGCCCATCGGCGTCCAGGTGTTCTTGAACATCGAGTTGGACTTGTCGAGCACCAACATGACGTTGGGTTCGATGGGCTCGACGGTGAAGTCGACGGCCAAGCACGATCCGTCGTCGTCACCATCTCCGTCGCCGTCGCCATCTCCATCGCCGTCTCCGTCTCCGTCTCCATCTCCATCTCCATCTCCATCTCCATCTCCATCTCCATCTCCATCTCCATCTCCATCTCCATCTCC
>JAUIJR010000014.1 GCA_030431075.1 Polyangia bacterium
GTGACGAGCTCGAGGCGCGGATGCACAAGCTCGTCGCCGAGCAAAAAGCCCGCGTCGAAGCGGCCAGCGGGAGCGCAGCCGCCTGCGAGGACCTGTGTTCCTTGGCCACCAGCATTTGCGGCGTGCGCGAGAAGCTCTGCGCCATCGCCGACGAGCATCCCGGCGACGAGAGCTACCAAGCGCTGTGCCGTGAGGCGAAACAAGAGTGCCAAGCGGCGCAAAACGACTGCGTGCGCTGCGTCGAACGCCACGCGACCGCCGGAGCGCACAGCGAGAGCGCCGGCGGGCAGTGAGCGCGCCGGCGAGTCCCGGCCTGGCGCATCAGCGATCCGTGCACGCCACGCCCCAAGGCGGGCACGCGAAGCGCACGTGAAAGTGGTCGGCGTGACCCTCGAGGTGACGCACGAGGCCGGCTTCGGCCAAGGGGGGCCGTGGGTACTGCAAGAGGGCCTCGAGCTTCGCCGGGTCGACGCCCTGCGCGAGGGCCTGCGCGTGTAGGCGCTCTTGGATCTCGTAGTCCAAAAAGATCCGCTGCACGGCGCCCGTGTCGGCGAAGGCGGCGAGCAGCGCGAGCAGGGCGTCGAGGTCGATCCAGGCCGGACGTACGGCCAAGGTCTCGGACAAGTCGGCGCGCAAGGGCAGCTTGACGTCGAGGTCGCGGCCGGACTGGTGCGACTCGTGATCGGGCAGGGGTCCGCCGTAGTGACGGCTCATCGACCACAGGCGTACGCGCCCCGCGTAGTCGCTCGTCTGGGAGAAGCGCTCCAGCGCCTCGACGGTCGCGCGCACGCTGTGGGTGGTGCCCCAAGCCCGGTGTTCGAAACGCAGGCTCCAGCCGGGCCCTTCGGGGATCCGCACCGCGTTGGCCACGGCCCCGTCGTCGGTGGCCCCGATCGAAAAGGCACCGGCGGGAACTCGCGCGCTCGGTTGTTCGGGCACGGGGATGTCGGCGGCCACCCACGCGCGCAAGGTGGGATCCGACCACAGCTCGAGTTCGGTGCCGACCGGCAAGAAGGCGTCGCGGTCGCGGCGAAGCTGCCGGCCCCAGGTCCGGGCGTCGATGCCATGCGCACGGGCGATGCTGCTCAAGCTCTCGCCTTCGCGCGTGAGGTAGGTGATCCGCTCGCGCGGCGGCGGCTCGCGCGTGGCGCGAACCTGCAGGCGCTGGCCGGTGTGAAGCTCCCGTGTTCCCGCTTCGAGGCGGTTCCAACGCCGCAAAAATCGCGGGGCTTCGTCGTAGCGCCCGGCGACCTCGGGCAAGCTCTCGCCGGGTCGCGCCGTGTGCAACAAGATCCGCTCGGGCGTCGGCGCCAAGGGATCGGGTGGGGGCGCCTCGCTCTGAGGCGCCTCGGCGGGAGGCGAAGGCCGGGGCGCGGGAAGAGTGGGGCGCGAGGGCGAGGCGGGGGGCGCCGGCGTCGCGGCTTGCTCGGGCTTCGTCTGATCATCCGGCGCACAGGCGAGGACGAGCAGCGCACAGACGATCCCGAACCCCGCTCGCCGGATCGCCTTCACGCCGGCATCCTCGCCCTCACGCGGGCGCGGGGCAAGGGCGTCGCAGACAGGGGCGGTGCATCTGCGGTAGCAAGGCCCATGCGCGAACTCGAAGGTCGACTCGCTTTGATCACCGGCGCCTCGCGTGGCCTGGGCGCCGCCTTGGCCGAAGGTCTGGGCGCCGCCGGCATGCGCTTGTTGCTCGCGGCTCGTTCGGGCGACCAGCTCGAAGCGGTGGCCGAGGGCCTGCGTGCCAAGGGGGTCGAGGTTCGCGTCGCCCTGTGTGACGTCGCGGATCTCGGCGCCTTGCAGGCGCTGGCGGAGATCGGTGAAGGCGAGCTCGGCGGAGTGGACTTGCTGGTGAACAACGCGGGCATCGAGTCGATGGGGAGCTACGAGCAACTCGAGCTCGAGTCCATCGCGCGCATGTGCGACGTGAACCTTCGCGCGCCGATGTGGCTGACGCGGGCGGTCTTGCCGGGCATGCTCGAGCGCGGTCGAGGGCACGTGCTCAACGTCGCCTCCTTGGCGGGGCTGGCGGCCACCGCCTACGGTGAGCCCTACGCGGCCACGAAGCACGGCGTGGTCGGCTTCACCCGCAGCTTGCGGGCCACCGCGCGCGCGCGCGGTTGGCCGGTCAGCGCGAGCGCTTTGTGTCCCGGCTACGTCGAGGAGATCGGGATGTACGCCGACATGGAGCGCGACTACGGGGCCAAGGCCAAGGGGGCGATCGGCACGGTGACGCCCGGGCGTGTCGTCGCGGCTGCCCTCCGGGGGATCCGCAAGGACCTCCCTGACATCATTGTCGCACCCGGCCCGATGCGGGGGATGCTGGCCCTCAACATGCTCATGCCCCGCTTTGGCGAGTGGGCCTCGAACAAGCTCGGAGCACACCGCGTCTTCGAAAAAGTGGCCGACGCAAAGCAGGGACGCGACAGCTGAGACTCCGGCCGCGCGGCCGCGCGGGTAGGACATGCGCGTCGTGTGGACGCGATCCGGGCGTCATCTTGGCCGCTCGTCGGACGCTGCGTAGGATCGAGGCAGCTGGCGATCTGTCACCGGCTCCTCCCATTGCGTCCTGGTTCGAATCATGTCCTCCCTTAATTTTCCGTCCGCCTCGAATTTTTCCTCTCTCCTTCGCGCCGCGCGTCGTCGGCGTGGACTCGCAGCGGCGACGACCCTGGCGACCGGCTTGGGCCTCGCTTCGGCCGCGCTGATCGCTTTGGCACCGCGACCGGCCGCAGCTTGTGGCGGGACCTTTTGCGAGCAGCCGACGGGTCCGACCTCGATGCCCGTCAACCAGACGGGCGAGACCATCTTGTTCCGCTTGCACGACGGCCGCGTCGAAGCGCACGTGCAGATCGCCTACAACGGGGACCCCGAGACCTTCGCTTGGCTGGTGCCAGTGCAGGCCTTGCCCGAGGTGCGGGCCGGCTCGGCGCAGCTGTTCAACAATCTGCTGGCCGGCACGGTGCCGACCTACACGATGGACTTTCAGCCCTCGAACGGCTGCGGCGTCCCGAATACCGGGGCGATGGCCTGCGGTGGGGGCTTCGCGGTCGCCGAACTGGGCGGAAGCGACCAGTCAGCCGACGGAGGCTTTCCCGAGCCGCCCACCGACGATGGACCCGACGTGCTCGATCGCGGGGTCGCGGGTGCCTTCCAGTTCGTCGTGATCTCGGGCGACGACATCGAGGAGATCACCGACTGGCTGGATCGCAACGGCTTCGCGCAGGACGAGGACGCGCCGCCGATCTTGCAGGAGTACCTCGACGAAGGCTTCTTGTTCTTGGCGCTCAAGCTGCGCGCGGGCGCGGGCGTCGACGAGATTCATCCGATCGCCTTCGACTACGAAGGCGACGAGCCCTGCTTGCCGATCCGTCTCACGCGCATCGCGGCCGAAGACGACATGGGCATTCGGGCCTTCTTTCTCGGTGAGGCGAGGGCGGCTCCGACCAACTACTTGCACCTGGTCTTGAACCACACCGCGATCAGCTGGCTGCCGATCTTGGCCGAGGACTACGTCGAGAAGGTCACCTTGGCCGTGGACGAAGCCGGCGGGCAGGCCTTCATCACCGAGTACGCGGGGCCGAGCTCCGTGGTCCTCAGCGACGGAATCTCCAACCCCCTGTGGCGGGTCGAGGCCCTCGCTGCCCTCGAGCCCCATCAGCTCGGGCCGGAGCTGCAAGCGCAGCAGCTCTTGGCGTGCGAGTCGGGGCAGTGCAGCTGGCAGCACCCCTTGATGGCGGGGATCATCGACGACTTCATCACGGTGCCCGAGGGCGTCGACTTCCACGAGTTTTGGGCGTGCACCGCCTGCTACGTCGACGAGATCGACGACAGCGATTGGGACGCCGCGGCCTTTGCCGCCGCCGTCGACGAGCGCATCGTCGAACCGGCGGCGCACGCCCTCGAGATGCTCGACGCGCATCCCTACCTGACGCGCATGTTCACCACGATGTCGCCGCACGAGATGACGGTCGACCCGATGTTCCACCAAAACGCGAGCTTGCCGGAGCTCGCGGCCGAGGTGACGGCGACGCGCCTGGGGAACTGCGCCGGCCCGGACTGGATCGCCTTTCCAGATGGGCGACAAGTCGCCCGCAACGACGGCTTCGGATACCCCGAGATCCCGGGCTTGCCGATCATCGAGCGTCTGGAGCGCGTCCCCCTGACCGGCGCGCCAATGGTCGAGCTCGACAACGCGGCCGAGATCGACGCGGTGCTCGAGGCGTGGAACGAGGACTTCGAGTTCAGCACCGATCCCGAAGATGAGCGTCGCCCCCAGATGGGCTGCGCCTCGATGGGCTTCGAGCCCGGGGCTTGGTACCTGCTGTCGATCTTCGGCATCGCGGGCTGGCGACGACGTCGCCGAGCCTGAGCCTTTGAGCGCCTGCGAGCTGGGGCCCCGGCCCGCGCGAATCCTCGCTATGCTCGCGCCCGCCGATGGCGGCGCCCCGCAGGCTGCATCTCCCCACACTCGTGATCGCGCTGGCCACCTTGGCCGTGTTCGCGGTGCACCTGCGTGCGTGGAGCTTCACCTGCGACGACGCCTACATCTCCTTTCGCTACGCGGCCAACTTCGCCGAGGGCGGCGAGCTCGCCTACAACCTCGCGCCCCTCGAGCGGGTGGAGGGCTACACGAACCCCCTTTGGGTCTTCGTCTTGGCGCTCGGGCATGGGCTCGGGCTGGACCTTGCGAGCTGGGCGTCGGCCCTGTGCGCGACGGCGAGCGGGCTCGCCTTGCTGTGCTGCGTCGGCCTGACCCGTGAGCTCGTCCCCCCGGCGGCGCGGGAGGGAGGGGGCCCGCTCGGGCTGCTCTTCGTGGCCGCGGCCTGGCTGGTGGCCACGCCCGAGTTCGTCGTGTGGGGCAGCGGCGGACTCGAGGGCAGCTTCGCGTTGGTGCTCGGCTTGGGCGCGGCCTTGGCCTGCGCGCGGGGGCGCTTGGCCTGGACGGCGGGCTTGGCCATGGCCGCCTTGCTCACGCGACTCGACGCGCTGATCTGGCTGGCCCCGAGCTTGGGCGGGCTTTGGTTCATCTCCGGCCGCGCGCGCAGCGAGGAGACGAGCGCCCGTCATCGCCTGCGGGCCCTCGCCATCTTCGCCTTGCCGCTGCTGGTCCATCTGATCTTTCGCCGCGTCTACTACGAGGCATGGCTCCCGAACACCTGGGCGGTCAAAGGGAGCGGCGCCGCGCTGCGCATGGACTGGGGGGTCGCCTACCTGCGCGCATGGGCCCTCGGTAGCGGCGTCCTCGTGCTCTTGCCCTTGCTGCCCTTGGGCTGGCGTCGCAGCTGGCCCTTGCTGCTCGGGGCGTCGGCGAACTTGGCGTGGGGCTGGTGGGTCGGGGGCGACTTCATGGCCTATGGGCGCTTTTTGTTGCCGGCCACGACCTTGATGGCGATCGCCGGGGCCGTCGCGCTGGCCCATGTCGTGGTGCGCGCGTCCGAAGGTCGATGGGGTCGCTCGAGTCCCCACGCCGCACGGATCGGCTTGGCCGTGGCCTTGCTCCTCGCGGGGCTGCAGGCGTGGCGGATCCCCGCGCGCTTGGCCGCCGATCGAGAGCGAGCCTGGCTCGACGAGCGCTGGGAGAGCGTCGACGGCATGCAGCAGTTTGCGGCGGTCCGTCGAGCCGCCGGCGCGCGCATGGCGAGCGAGCTGCCCGCGGACACGCGCGCGAGCGTCGGGGCGGCGGGGGCCTTCCCCTTTGCCTCGGGCTTTTTCGCGTTCGACGCCTACGGCTTGGTGGACCCGGGGGTCGCCCAGCTCGAGGCGGCGAAGATCCGCGGGCGCGTCCGTCCGGGGCACCAGTTTCATGCGCCCCTGAGCTACCTGCGCGCACGCGAGCCCGACTTGATGTGTCATATCGGCTGGGCTTCGAGCGAGGGTCCGCCGCCCCCGCGCGAAGCGGCGCGACGGGCCGGGCGGGGCTGGACTTGGTATTGCGCCCAGACCGGCCCGATCGAAGATCCGCGGCGCCCCGAGGGCCTCCCCAATCACTGGTACTGCTGCCCCGCCGCCCCCGAGTTCGGCGCGGGGCTCGAAGCCCCCGAGGAGGGCAGGCCATGAAGTCCCCGCTGCGCTGGGTGGCCGCCTTGGCCATCGCCTGGACGCTGCTGATCTTTGGGGTCATGGCGGCGCGAATCTCCTTTCCACTCGAGCTCGAGTGGATGGAGGGCGGCAGCTTGCACCAAGCGCAGCGCCTCTTGGCGGGCGAGCCCGTCTACGCGGCGCCGAGCGTCGAGTTCGTGCCCTTTTTGTACACGCCGCTCTACCCCGCGCTCATCGCCGCCTTCGGCAAGCTCTTCGGGCTGAGCTACGCGCTGGCGCGGACTTTGAGCTGGGGCTTCGCCGTGGCCACGGTCGCGGCCTTGTGGGTGGGCGTGCGGCGCGAGCTCGAGCTCGACGAAGCGCTCGAGAACGAGGCCCGGCGCTGGCAGCCCTGGCTCGCGGTGGGCCTGTTTTGTGCGGGCTATGTGTTCACCTTTCGCTGGCTGGATCTCGCGCGCGCCGACGCCTGTTTTTTGGCCTTCGCCAGCTGGGGACTGGTGCTCTTGCGTGGCGCGACGCGGGACTCTCGAGTTTCGATGCGCGGCGTCGCGGCTGCGGGCGTGTGCCTGGGCCTCGCGTTTTGGGCCAAGCAGACAGCGGCCTTGTTCATCGTGGCGGCCGGGGTATGGACCTTGTTTTGCGGCTGGCGCGCGGCCTTGGTCTTGGTGGCGACGGTGGGGGTGGTCGACGGCATCGGGGTCCTCATCGGCCAAGCCCTCACCGACGGTTGGCTGTGGACCTACATCTACGAGCTGCACCAGTCGCACGCCTTCAACCGGGTTCGCTTCACCCGCAAGACCTGGGGCATGTTCTTGCACGCGGCGCCCTTCGTGGCCCTGGCCCTGGGCACTTGGGCGTGGCGCGGCCGCAAGGCCTGGCGGGCGCCTTCGCCCCGCGCCGAGGGCCTGCGTTTTTGGAGCTTGGCGACGGCCGCCGCCTTGCTGGCCAGCGCGCTGGGCTACAGCACGCAGTGGGCGGAGCCCAACGCCTTTTTGCCCGGGGTGGCGATGGGGGCCTTGTTGGTCGCGGTGGCCTTGCCCTCGAAGGGGCGCGCACGGCCTTGGGGCCTCGGCTTCGTCGGCGGGCAGCTGATCTTCAGCTTGCTGCTCGAGCCCATGTACCAACCGATTCAAGACCGGGGCTGGCGCGCGCTGGGTGAGGCCTACCGCTGGCAGGATCCCGGGCGAAGCTTGCCGAGCGCAGCGCAGCGCGAGGGGGCGGCGGCGCTGCGCGCCGAACTCGAAGCGGGGACCCAAAGCGGCCGCCGGCTGCTCGCGCCGCAGCGCGAGTGGTGGACTTTTTTGGGGGGCGCGCCGAGCGAGATGCGTGGGCATGTCGGCAGCATGGGACTCAACGACGTGGCCAAGGCGGATCGGCAGCGCCTGCGCGCCCAGTTGCGGGAGCAGCTCGAGGCGGGGGCCTGGGACGAGATCTGGATCGAGGGAAGCCTCGCGCCTTGGTCCTGGCTGCGCCCGACCTTGATGCGAACGTTTCGTGTCCGCGAGCGCCGCGAGGGTCTGCAGCGGGTCCGGCCGATGGTGGGGTACATGTCCGTGGCCGGGATGGTCACCGAGTACCGCGGTCCGCAGCTGTGGCTCGAGCGCATCGAAGCGCCGGCGCCGGTCCCCGCGGGTGGGGCGGTGCTCACCGAGTTCGAACAGCGCAACCATGCGGTCGCCGGTCCCGACTCGCCGATCTGTGTGCGCGAGGGCGCAGCCTTTGGTGCGCGCCCGGTGCGTTCCATCCATCGCCAGCTGCCGGCGGTGGGTCCAGTCTCGGGCGCCCAGTTCGCCTCCTCGGCCGCCGGGAACAAGGCCGAGCGCGACCAGGGACGCCTGCGCTGCGCCGAGCTCCAGATCCCCGCGGGGGCGACGCGGCTGCGCTGGTGGTCGGGTCGCAGCGCCGACGGCGAGGGTCTGCACGCTCGCTTGGTCCGAGATGACGACGCGCACCTCGAGCTCCCCCTCGGCGGGGTGGGCTGGCGGCTCGAGCCCGGCGAACTCGCCTTGCCTCCGGGCTGGGCCGGTCGTCGCGTCAGCTTGGAGCTCGTCGACGAGAGCCGCGAGGCCGCGCTCTTCTTCGACGCCCTCGTCGCCCTGCCTTAGTCGGGTCGGGGATCCGGGTCAGGGATCGAAGATGTCGATCTGTCCGAAGGCCCAACTGCCGCCATCCTCGACCAAGGTCCAGCGTTCGATGGGGCCGGTGGTCTCTTCGATGGAGGGGTCGTAGTTGAGCTGGCCAGAGGCGCCTCGTACGTCGACGCTGGTCTGGGCGTTCATGGCGTCGACGAGCGCGGGCCAGGTGCTGGCGCGGATCTCGACGGCGTCGCCGCTGGAGATCTGGCGAAGCCCTTTGGCGACGCCGCGGCCATGAATTTCGCCGTCGGCGGCGGCCGACCAAACGCTGGCGTAGAGCACGAGCCAGGCGGCGTCGTAGCTGTTCGCCGTGAAGCCCAAGGCGTCGGGAGACGCGCCGTATTCGTCGAAGTACTCGAAGACGAAGGTGTCGAAGAGCGCGCCTTCGGCCGTGGCCGGGCGCGAGCCGCGGATGTTGTCGAAGAGCACTTCGGCCGAGGCTTGGGGATCTTCGTAGAGGCGGGCATTGAAGGCACCGTCCGAGAAGAAGATGCCGCGCGCGTCGAAGGCGTCGGTCGTGCTGGGGCTCGCCGTCGCCAGCTCCAAAAAGGCGATGTAGTCGACGATGTCCGGCGAGATCAAGACGATCTCCTCGGCGCTCGAGGCACTCACCGAACCGACCGCATCGGCCAGGTTGCTGTCGTAGGGTTCGAGCTGGGGCGGGTTGCCCCCCAAAGCTTGAAACTCGCTACTCAAGAGCTCGGACAGCGCCTGTCCGTAGCTGTCGTCGCGGTACATCACGGCGATCTCCCGGACCCCGCGACCGTAGATGTCGTCGGCGATGGCCAGGCCCTGCAAGGTGTCGGGCGGCACGGTGCGCCACAGCAAGCCGGGGTTCTCGTCGCTCGGCGCGGTCTCGTCGAGCTCCGTCAAGACGGGGCTCGTCGCGCTGGGCGTGATGAGCAAGGTGTTGGTGCCTTGAGCCACGGACCAGGCGACCTCCGTGCGGGAGGAGCCACGGGGCCCGATGATCGCCGGCACGTGCAGGGTCTCGATCAGGTAGCGGGTGCCGGCCTCGATCGAGGCCTCTTCGTCGAGGCCCTCGCCGGGGCTGGTGTCGCAGGTGACCAGGCCGTAGGTGAGGGGGGAGGCCTCGCTTTGGTTGGCCAAGCGAAAGGCGAGCTCCGCCGCCTTGAGAGTCTCGGCGTGGTCCTCGTAGCTGAACAGGGCACCGAAGAGCTGCGCGTCTCGGTAGCGCCGTGGGTCTTCGAAGAGGTCCTCCGGGTAGACCATGGTGCAGCGCGACTCGAGGCTCGGCTCGGTGCACGCGCCCTCGTCGGTACAAGTCGATCCCCAGCCGAAGGCCTGGCGACATTCGAGGTCGGCGGTGCAGGGGTCCGGTCGATGCACCGAAGCCGTGCACCCCGAGACACCCATGAAGGAGAGGGCCGCAATAAAGTTCGCCGAGCGAACAATGCGCAGGTTTACCGGCGGCACCTTGGTGGTACGTTCACTTAAGCGCGTGACGACCACAAGCGATACCCGATGCCGCGGCGCGTGGCTTTACGCCGCATGCCTCGCGCTCTTGCCGGCTCGCGGGCTCGCCGCTTCACCGGCCACGGGCAGCGAAAGCAGTGCTTCGCCGCGTGAGGCCGAGGTTGCCCGCGCGCGGGAGCTCGCCATGAACGGGCGGGCACTGTTTGGCGAAGGCAACTACGAAGCGGCCATTTCGGCTTTTGAAGAGGCCTTCTCGCTCGTCAAAGATCCCAACCTTCTCTACAACATCTCCGTCGCCTACGAGCGCAGCGGCCGCTACGCCGAAGCGGCGACCGCACTCGACAAGTACCGCGTCTACGCGACGCAATCCGAGCGGGACGCGCTGGCCACCAAGGCGGCCGAGCTGCGCGCGCAAGCGGCGGAGCAAGAGGCCCAAGCGGCGGCCGAACGCGCGCGACGCGAAGCCGAAGCCAAGGCCCTCGAGCAAGAGGGAAGCAGCGAGGGGCCCACAGGGCCCGCGAACGCGAGCGCAGAGGGACCGGAGGCCGCGACCGGATCCACGGCCGCTCCCCCCGGGACCGGTACGGAGGGACCCGTCGATGGCCAGTCCAAGACGGCCGGGCGCGTCGGCCCGCTGGGGTGGTCGATGTTGGGGGTCGCGGGGGCGGGCTTGGGGATGGGCCTGGGCTTGGGGGTCGCGTCCCGACGTCTCGACGACGACGCGGCCGAGGGCTGCGAGCTGACGCCGAGCGGCAACCTGTGTACCCGCGATGCCTCCGACAAGCTGACCCGCGCGCGCGGCTTGGCCATCGGTGCCGACGTGTCCTTGGCCGTCGGCGGCGCGGCCTTGGCCACCGCGATCGTGGTCATCGCCTTGCGCAGCAAGAAGCAGCGTCGGCTCGAAGCGGCGCCGGTGGCCGGACCCGGCCAGGCCGGCGTCCTCGTGCACGGCCGCTTTTGACGGGGCTCAGCCCTCGTCGAGCTTCTCGATGACTTGGCCGGCTTGCACGCCCTCGTCGTCACCGCCGGTGTCGGCCTTTGTCTTGCCGACCTTCTTGCTCGTCTTCGTGACCTTCTTGCCGACTTTGGCGGCCGTCGGCGTCGGCTCGGCCAACCCAAAGCGAACGCGTACCCGCGCGAGCTGATCGTCGAGCCCTTCGCAGCCTTCGCCTTCGGTCGTGGGCGGCGTGGCGATGCGCAAGGTCGGCTCGTAGAAGCGGTCGCGGGTGGCATCGATGGCCATCAAGCTGGCGACGAAGACCTCGCAGGGGTCCTCGGCCTGCTCGGCTTGCAAGAGGTCCATGGCCAAGTTCACCCGCTTGTTGATCATTGGGGCGGCTTGGCGGTCCCCCTCGAGCTCCGCGATCAGGGCGTGGCGTGCGTCGTAGGGGAGGGCCTGCGCCGGGTCGACTTGGTTGACCTGCGCGAGCTTGTCGAGCGTGGTCGGCTCGGTCCCCGGCGGGGCTTCGAGCTCGCTGCCTCCGTCGGTGACCGTCGGCGGCTCACCGGCGTCGGCCTCGCCTTCAGCTCCGAGGGCGGGGCTCTCCTCGGGAGTCAGGGGGGCATCGTCGGCCCCGGCGACGACGGTCGTCTCTTCGTGTTCGCCCCCGCTCGAGAGCTGCCCTCGCAGGCTGTAGGCGGCCAGCGCGAAGCTGGCGACGGCCACCCCACCGGCGAGCCAAGGCAGCCAGGTGGGGCCCTTGGGCAGCGCGCGCTCGTTGAGCTCGGTGCGCATCGTCGAGTAGTCGGGCGAGATGTCTTGCTCGGTCGCGTCTTCGTCGGGGAGTTCGACGAGGCGGTCGTGACGCTCGTTGGCGGCGTCCCACTGCGCGAGGATCTGGCGCGTGAAGGCGGCGGCTTCGCCCGCGCTTTGAAAGCGCTCTTCGGGGTCGAGCGCACAAAGGCGCGCCACGAGCTCGCGTACCCCCTCGGGTACGGTGTGGGGCAGGGGAGGGATCTCTTGAGACGCGCGCTTGCGTAGCTGTTCGAGGGCACTGGCGGCGCGCCCCGGGACACGACCGGTGATCAAGCGAAAGGCGATGATGCCGGCCGAGAAGAGATCGGAGCGTGCGTCGAGCGGATCTCCTGCGGCCTGCTCGGGGCTCATGAAGGCCGGCGTCCCGTAGAGTTGCCCGGCCTGGGTGAGGCCGTCGTCGGCCGCTTCGAGGATCTTGGCGATGCCGAAGTCGACGATGGTCACGTGGTCCCGGCCCGCGTCGTTCCGGCTCAAAAAGAGGTTGTCCGGCTTGAGATCGCGGTGGACGACCTGGCGTTGGTGCGCGTGCTCGAGCCCGTCGAAGAGCTGGGCGGCGATCTCGAGGGTGCGTCGCGGCGAGGTCCGCAACCCCTCGAAGATGTCCTTGAGGGGGGCGCCCTCGAGGACCGGCATCACCATGTAGTAGATGTCGTCGTCGGTGACCCCGAAGTCGTAGACGCGGACGCAGTTCTCGTGGTCGAGGCGGGCGGCGCTTTCGGCCTCTCGCATGAAGCGCTGCGCGGCTTCCTCGCGGTCCCCGCCGTCGGATCGGAGCACCTTGACGGCGACGTCACGTTTGAGCTTGAGCTGAAGAGCGCGATAGACGACCCCCATCCCGCCGACGCCGATGATCTCGTCGATTCGGTAGCGCTCGGCCAGCGTCTGGCCGAGCAGGGCGCGAATTCTCGCGTCGGCGTGGTTCAGGGCGGCCACGAGCTCGCGGCATCATAGCCGACAGCTTCGCGGCCTCAGTGGGGAATGATCCCCCACTTCGGTGCGCGTCTAGCGGTTTACCGACGCGCGCCCGCGGACGACAATGCAGCCGTGAGCGTCGATCCCGGCGAGAGCGGAGCCGTGGCGGCCCGCGGGCCCTTGCTCGCGCTGGGCTCGCTTGGCGTGGGCGCCGCGCTGCTGGTGATCGCCTCGGCCCCCTCGCGCCTGCTCGCGGCCGAGTTCGCCGTCGGACTGCTCGCAGCCAACATCGCCTTCGCGTGGGTCGAGGAGCTGCCGCCGAGAAGCCGATGGATCACCCAAGGGGCGGTCGTCGTCGCCAACCTCGTCGCCATCACCGCCGCGTGTCGGGTCCTGGGGGCCGGCAGCCACGCGTGGATCTTGGCGATGATCCCGGCCCTGCTCGCGCCGCGTCGCGCACTGGGAGGACCGCGGCGCGCCGTCCTCTACGTCGTGGCCCTCGCGGCCGCGGCCGCGCTGGGCTGTTGGATGGTCGGGCTGAGCCCCTTGCGGATCGGCGTGGCCAGCTTCGCCATCGCTGCGGTCGGGGTAGCCCCCTGGCTTTCGATCGGTGCGCTCGAGCTGCGCGACGAGCTGAGTTGGTCGCAGACCGCCTTGGACCAGCAGCGGGCGGCGCTGGCCGCCGCCGAGGTCTCGTCCTTGCGCCTGCGAGCTCGCCTGCGCGACGACAAGGCCCTTCGCCAGACCCACGCCGAACTGACCGCATCTTTCGAGCGGCGTTTCGCGGCGGTGGAGGCCCGACACGAAGAGATCCTCGGTGCGATCGTCGACGCGGTGCTCACCGTGGATCCGCGCGGGACGATCACCTCGTCGAACCCCGCGTGCGAGGAGCTGCTCCGCGCACACCGAGAACAGATCGTCGGCTGGCCGCTGACGCGCTTTTTGCCCCGCGCGACCACCAAACTGCTCGGCGTCATCTACGGCAACGGCCGCGCGGACGAGGACACCGAACAGATGCAGCGCACGCGCGAGTTCTTGTGCATGCGCGACGACGGGAGCTCGGTCGAGGTGGAGCTCGGCGTCGGTTCCTTCGGTGGGGCCGAAGCGGGCGAAGACGACGCGGACGCGGTCTTCACCTTGGTGCTGCGGGACATCTCGGCGCGCAAGCGGGTCGAGCGCATGAAAGACGAGCTGGTCTCGACGGTGAGCCACGAGCTGCGCACGCCCCTGACCGCGATCATCGGCTCGATCGGTCTACTCAACGGCGGCGCGTCGGGGCCTTTGCCCGAGCAAGCCAGCCGACTGCTCGAGGTGGCCGAGCGCAACGGCCAGCGCCTGCTGACCTTGATCGAGGACATCCTCGACATCCAAAAGATGGAGGCGGGCAAGCTGGACTTCGACATGCAGCCCTCGGATCTGGCCGGGGTCGTCGCCCGGGCCGTCGAGACCAACCGTCCGCTCGGCCAGGCCAAGGGCGTGGATTTCGAATTCGTCGCCGACGACGAACTCCCCGAAGCGTGGATCGATCCGGGGCGCATCGAGCAGGTGGTCACCAACTTGGTCTCGAACGCAAGCAAGCACGCGCCGAAGGACACGAAGATCGAGGTCCGCGTCGACCTGGCCGCGCCGGGACGTTTGCGCGTGCAGGTGCGCGACCACGGCCCGGGTCTCGAGGAGTCGATGATGGATCGAGTCTTCGAACGCTTCGAGCAAGGCGACATGGGCGACACGCGACCCAGCGGCGGCACGGGCTTGGGCCTGGCCATCGCCCGCGCGATCGTTCAGCGCCACGGCGGCGAGATCGGCGTCGAGTCCGAGCTCGGGAGCGGCGCGAACTTCTACTTCGAGCTGCCGACGGCGGCGGCGTTGGGACGCGCGGCGAGCTGAGTCGGCGCGGCGTGGCCTGTGGCCTACTCGGCGGCGGAGCGCGGCGCTTCGTTGCGCTCGCGGGGCGGCCACACGTTGTCTTCTTCGGCGCGCAGTCGAATCGGGCCGAAGTTCTCGGGGTACTTGCCGAACTTGTCCTTGTAGAACTCGCGGATGCGGTCCATGTCGGCGCGCGGGTTCCCCGTCAGGTGCACGGCCGGACCGAGGCCGCCGATCTTGCCCTTGTAGTCGAGGTAGCCCAGCAGCACCGGCACCTCGGCCTCCATGGCGATGGCGTAAAAGCCCGACTTCCAAAAGTCGACCCGGGAGCGGGTGCCCTCGGGGGGGACGGAGATCCACAGCCGGTCGGCCTTCTCGAAGGCCTCGCGCAGCTGGCCGACGAGGCCCTGGGGCGCGCGTCGATCGATGGGCACGCCACCGAAGGCTTTCATCACCGCGCCGAAGGGCGGCTTGAAGAGGGTGTGCTTGCCGATCCAGTGCAAGCGGATCCCCAGCACCCAGCCGATCGCGATCATGATCGGGCCGTCCCAGTTGGTGGTGTGTGGCGCCGCGATGACCACCGCCTTGTCGATGTCCGGCAAGTTGGGATCGGCTTTCCAGCCGAGGGAGCGGAGGAGGGCGCGTCCGAGGAGTCGTTTCACGGGGTCGGGCTTTGGGTCGGGCTTTGGGTCGGGCTAGGAAAGCGGGCGGGCAATCGTGAGTTCGGTAGACGAAAGCCCCGCGACGGTTCAGACCATGCGCGGGGCTCGGCTCGCGTCGAGAGGATCGCGTCAGTCGCGGACGACGATCAGCTCGCGCTCGAGGGTGAGCGTCTGGGTCCCGCCGCAGCGGTAGGCCACCTGAAGCTCGAGGCTCGTCCCCACCTCGCCGCGCAGCATGTCGCGCCAGGCGATGATGTTCGTGGGCTGCTCACCGTCGACCGAGACCAGCCGGGCGCCGGGGTAGATTTGATCCATGGCCGGCCCGTGGGGGCTGACTTGGGAGACGTAGACCTGTCCACGTCGCTCGACGATGGAGACGCCGATGCCCGAGTAGACCTCTTCGGTCATCGAGACCGTCTGGACGACCTGGCTGCGGACGGCCATGCGCTGCACGGCGGCGGCGGTGGTGGCCATGGACCCAGCGAGCAAGATGGCCCCCAGGACCACGCGGCGGGCGGTTTTCCAACGGTTCAAACTGACGGAATCGGAACTGCGATGCATGCGTCAACTCCAGCGCTCGCCCAGTGTGGCACACGCGAGGTCACCTTCGCCACCGCGCGCCCGGCACCTTCCGGCGAATTCGGCCTCCCGCGGCTTCATGGCCCACCTTTACCCACCCCATGCCTCGCTCGCGAGCGCGCCTCACTCGTCGAGGGCGTTGGCGCGGCCGGCGCAAGATCCCCCTCGAGCTCTCTTACGCGCCATGTCTCGATGTTCGTCCTGGATTTCCCAAGCCCCCCAAAGCTCGCTAGGTTCCGCCCGATGAGTCGCCCCTCGCGTCCCACGACCCGCACCCGCGCCCCCCTGGTTCGCCGCCTCTCTCGGGGGGTCGCCTTGGGGATCTTCGCTTGTGCGATGGCCTGCGACAGCTCGGCCAACAGCCCCGAGGCGCCCGTGCAGCCGCCGGCCGCCGCGATCCCGGCCGCCGAGGCCAAGCCCGCCACCGGCGCGGAAGCAGCCCCGGCCGACGCTGGGTCCGCCGATGCCGCGACCGGCGCGCAGGCAGCCACGGGCGAAGCCGCGCCCGCCACGGGCGAGGCAGCCCCCACCGGCGCCGCCGATGACGAAGCGGGAGAAGCCGAGGGAGAAGAAGGCGCCGAGGCGGCCAGCGGCGAGCAAGAGGAGGCCGACGCTGCGGCCGAGCCCGTCAAGGTTCTGCTGATCGGCGACTCCCTGATCGCCACCGGCTTTGGCGTCCTGGTCGAAAAGGGCCTCGACGCCCACCCGCAGGTGACCTGCTACCGCAAGGGCAAGTCGGCCTCCGGTCTGGCCCGCCCCGACTTCTTCGACTGGATGGACGAGGCCAAAAAGCAGATCGAGTTTCGCCAGCCCGAGATCGTCGTGGCCGTCATGGGCGGCAACGACGGCCAGGATCTGCGCTCGCGCTCGGGCAAGGGCATCGGTGCCCAGTGGCCCAGCGAGGCCTGGAACCAGGGCTACCGCGAGCGCATGGACGCCTTGTTGGCCGAGCTCGCCGCCGACGAGCGCAAGGTCATCTGGGTGGCCTTGCCCCCCATGGGCATGCGCAGCCTCGAGAAAAAACTGGTCACGATCCGCGAGATCCAAAAAGCCGCGGTCGACGCGATGGGCGATCGCGCGGTGTACGTGGAGACCGCACCCTTTTTGCTCGACGACGAGGGCAATCTCGAGAAGTACGGCGTCGTAAAGGGCAAAAAGCGCGAGATTCGTGCCGACGATGGCATCCATTTCACCATGTCGGGCAGCGAGTTTCTGGCCGACCTCGTCGTGCCCGCCTTGCTGAATGAGCTCGGCGTCGACGACGTCGAAGGCTGAGCGCGATGGGACGCCGCCGCCTCCATCCGCGATTGCCGCTCGGTTCGGCGATCGCGGCTTGCCTTTGCCTTGCTGCCCCGGCGGCGCAGGCGGGCACGGGATATGGAGACCCGCCCAAGGACGAGGCGAGCGACGAAAAGCCCAAGCGCAAGTGGATCCGCCACGAGATCATCCCGGGCGAGACCCTGCAAGACATCGCGGACCGCTACGGCGTCTACCGCAAGTCCTTGATCCGCTGGAACAAGATGGACCCGGATCGCCCGCGCCTCTACGCCGGCAAGACGCTCAAGGTCTACGCCGAGCACGTGCCGCCCGAGCGCGTCGAGATCAGCTACGTGGTCAAGTACGGCGACACCTGGGCGAAGATCGCCGAGGCGCACGGCATCGAGGAGTCCGACCTGCGCCGCTGGAACCTCAAGGTGCCACGACGCTTCAAGGCGGGCACCAAGCTCGTCGTCTGGCTCGAGCCCGAGGACCTCGAAGAAGAGCCCGAGTTCGCGCTCAGCGGTGGCGGTGAGCAGGGCGAGGCGGCCATCGAGAAGAACGACGCCTTGCTGCCCCTCGAGAAGTTCAGCACGCGTTCGGAGTCGGTGGGCTCACCCAACAGCGGGCGCATCTCGAACAGCACGCAGCTGCCCGAGAACCCACCCTTGTACACGCGCTTGCGACCCGAAGAGGCCTACGCGAGCAGCCACACCATCGCGACCTTGCAGCTGGCCGTGGCCCGCTGGCGACGCGACTCCGGCTACCTCGGCAAGCTGGTGATCGCGGCCTTGAGCAAGCGCGGCGGTGGTCGTCTCTCCCCGCATAAATCGCACCAGTCGGGCCGCGATGTGGACATCCGCATGCCGGTCAAAAAGGGCGTCAAAGGCAGCTTGGCCGAGAACGCCTCCCAGGTGGACTGGGACGCGACCTGGGGCTTGGTTCGTGCGCTGCTCGAGACCGGCCAGATCCAGTACATCTTCTTGAGCTACGAGCGGCAGCCCTACTTGTACAAGGCGGCCAAGCGCGCGGGCGCGAGCAAAGACGAGCTCGAGAAGTGGATCCAGTACCCGCGCAAGAACCACACGAACAACGGCGTGGTGCGGCATGCCAAGGGGCACACCGCCCACATCCACGTGCGCTTTCACTGCGGGCCCAAAGAGCCGCGCTGTCGCACCCAGTAGTGGGACGCGAGCCGACGGGGCTAAACTCCCCCCGTGCGGATCGCCTACATCGAGCCCTTCGAGGCGGGTTCGCACGCAGCCTTCGGTCGGGCCTTGCGGGCGGCCTGCCCGGAACACGAGTGGGTCGAAGCGACGCTGCCGGGGCGACATTGGAAGTGGCGCATGCGTGGCAGTGGGCTGTGGTTCGCCGGGCAGGCGACGCTGCGGGGCCCCTTCGATCTGATCTTTGCCTCGAGCTACTTGCCGCTCGCCGACTTTCTCGCGGCGCGGCCGGACCTGCGCGAGACGCCGAGCGTCCTTTACTTCCACGAGAACCAGCTGGCCTTTCCGGTGCGCCCCGAGTTCAGCGGGCCGCGGGATCATCACTTTGGCTTCACGCAGCTGGTCTCGTCCACGGTGGCCGACGCCCTGTGGTTCAACAGTCGGCACAATTTGGAGAGTTTCTACGCCGGGGCGGACGAACTCCTTGCGGCCATGCCCGACGCGCGGCCGCCGAAGTGGATCGAAAGCTTGCGCGCGCGCAGCCGGGTGATGCCGCTGCTGCTCGAGCTCGACGATCGTCCGCTCGCGCCGCCACGCGACGCCAGGGATCCGGCCGGCCCGCTCATCGCCTGGACGCACCGGTGGGAGCACGACAAAGGGCCCGAAGATTTTTTCGCCGCGATCGAGGCGCTTTGTGAACGGGGGCTTCGCGTTCGCCTCGGGGTCGCCGGCCGGCGCTTCGCGCGTGCGCCGGAGGTCTTTGCCACGATGGAGCCTCGCTTGCGCGCGCGACCCGAAGTGACGCTGCGGCAGTGGGGGCCCTTGGACTCGCGGGCCGACTACCTCGACTTCTTGCGCGAGGTGGACATCGCCGTGTCCACCGCGAAGCACGAGTTCTTCGGCATCTCGATGGTCGAGGCCACGCACGCGGGCGCGCTGCCCTTGGTCCCGGACGCGCTCGCCTACCCCGAGATCTTTGGGGCCGAGCATCGCTACCCGCCGGGCGAGCTGGCCCCACGCTTGATCGAGGCCGTCGAGGCCTGGCACGCCGGGGAGGCGCTCCGGGCGGATCGTCGCTCGATCAGCGCGCCTTTCGGTCTCGAGCGCGGTGGCGCCAGCTGGCGTGAGGCGCTCGAGCGCGTGCGCGAGGCGGGGCCTCAGAGCTTCAAGCCGAGCTTGTGACGTCGCAGGATTTTCGCCTGCTGTTCGTCGTCGAGCCAGCTCGCGCGTGCGGGATCGGTGATGGCCGAGGCGTCGAGCTCGGCCAGGGCACCGACGAAGTCGCCGAGCTCGAGCTCTTTGAAGATCTCGAGCTCGTCGCGGGTCAGGCCCACCAGGCGCAAGAAGAGCAGCGAACCGAAGGGGCCCTCGAGCTTGCCGAGCAGGGGGTCGGGGATGCAGGCCAGGCCTTCGAGCTTGGAGTCGCTGTCGGGGGTGATCGGACCGCCGAGGTCGACGCAGTGGCCCGAATCGAAGCCCGCGCGGCTTTGTAGGACCTCGCGACCCAGGGCTTGGATCAGGCGCAGCCCCCAGACCGGCGGGTGCGCCTCGTCCTCGCGTCGGGGCAAGCGCAAGGTGAACTCGAAGCCGAAGCCGGAGACGTTGGGGTCGGCCGAACTCTTGTCGAAGAGCTCGCTGAGTCCGTAGCCGACGTAGAGCCAGCTCGGCGGCGCCTTCGACTCCCACACGGTGATCGCGGGAAGGGGGCTGGCCGAGTCGAGATCGTAGGCGCTTTGGCTCGAGAACTGGTGCGGCACCTGCCCGCCGAAGCGCGAGCCGACCCAGGTGTCGATGGCCGCCCAGCCGGGGGCCTCGACCGGGGCGTCGGAAGATGCGTCGTCGGAGCTGCTCACGCGCGGGCCTCGAACTCGCGCAAGAACTCGACCAGCGCGCGCACGCCCTCGAGGGGAAAGGCGTTGTAGATCGACGCTCGAAAGCCGCCGACGCTGCGGTGGCCTTTGAGGTTCACCAGACCGGCCGCTTTGGCCTCGGCCAGCAAGCGCTGGGTGATCGCCTCTCGCTCGGCCTCGGGGGCGCCGTCGGCCGACCAACGCACGTTCATCAAGGAGCGGTGGCCGGGCTGGGCATGCGGTACGAAGAGCGAGCTCGCGTCGAGGTGGTCGTAGAGCAGGGCGGCCTTCTCCCTGTTGCGGCGCCCGGCCGCCTCGAGGCCCCCTTCGTCGCGCAGCCACTCGAGGACGAGCTGCAAGACGAGAACCCCGAAAGTGTTGGGGGTGTTGTAGACACTTTGCTTTTCGACGTGGGTCGCGTAGCGAAAAAAGTAGGGCACCTGCTCGCGCGCTTCGAGCGAGGCGAGGAACTCGCGCTCGATGAACACCAAGGTGACTCCCGAGGGGCCGAGGTTCTTTTGGGCGCCCGCGTAGCCGAGGGCCAGACGCGAGAAGTCCATCGGATGACATCCGATGTCGCTCGAGAGATCCGCGACCACCGGCACATCCGCGACTTGCGGCAGCTCCCGCCATTGGGTGCCGTGGATGTGTAGATAGCTGGTCTTTGCTGCCTCGAGCTCCGGCACGGCCGGGATGCGGTCGTATCCCGTGTCGCCCGAGGACGCGGCGACGAGAGTCTCTTGCTGGAGCTTGGACTCGCGGATCGCCTTTTTGGACCAGACCCCCGTGTCGATGAAGGCGGCCGCCTTGTCCGTGCGCGCCAGGTTCATGGGCACCATGGCGAACTGCTGCGAGGCGCCGCCTTGCAAGAAGACGACGGCGTGGGTGGAGGGAATCTCGAGGACCTCGTGGCAAAGGGCCGTCGCTCGCTCGAGGATCGCGGTGAAGTCCGCCGAGCGGTGCGAGATCTCGAGCAAGGAGAGGCCGATACCCTCGGCGTGGGGCGCGTGCGCCGAGCCCCGAAGTTCGCGGACCGCCTCACTCGCGCGCTCGAGGACCCGCGCCGGCAAGGTCGCCGGTCCCGCGGAGAAGTTGAACAGCTTGCTCGCCGCCATGGGGGGACCGTAGATCAGCGCGGCCGCCTTTGGTAGGTAGAGGCGTGGCCCATCGTGAGCACTTTCCCTCGCCCGGGGAGCTGGTTCCCGGTGAGGGTGAGCTGCACGCGCGGATCGAGACCACGCAGGGCAGTTTTCGGGTGCGCTTGTACGAGTCCGAGGCGCCCAAGACCGTCGCCAACTTCGTCGGCCTGGCCACGGGACGCATCGCCTGGACCGATCCCCGCAGCGGGCGAGAACGCGAAGCGCCCTACTACGATGGGGTCCCCTTCCACCGGATCATCGAGGGCTTCGTCCTGCAAGGCGGTGACCCGACGGGCACCGGGCGCGGTGGACCGGGCTACACCTTCGACGACGAGTTCAGCGCCGACTTGCGGCACACTCGCCCCGGCTTGCTCTCGATGGCCAACGCGGGGCGGCGCCGTGGACACGGCACCAACGGCAGCCAGTTCTTCGTGACCTTGCGGCCTTCGCCCCACCTCGACGGCAAACACACCGTCTTTGGCGAGGTCATCGATGGACTCGAGGTGGTCGAGGCCATCGGCGAGACGCCGACGGATCGAAACGCGCGCCCGCTTACCGAAGTGAGCATCGTGCGCGTGGACGTGGAACGCGCGCCTGCGTAGAGGCCGCAAAATCGTCATTCGCGCGCAGGCACGTGGCAAAAAACCACGCCGCCCGCGAAGGTGAGCACAGCACAAAATGATAAGTGTCTGGGTGAAGACGGGGTGAAGGCCCCTTCGCCAACAACGAGTTCGCGGTCACCGCCATGAGCAAGACACGCCACTGGAAGCCGGGGGAGAGCGGGACCGAGGTGCCCGCCGCGTCGAAGCCGGACGTCGCGCCGGCACCTCGGGCCTCGGTCCCGCCCGCGCCGCAGCTCTTGTCGACGATGATGCTCATCGACGACGACGAGGACCTGCTGGCCTTGTGGACCTTGGGCCTCAATGCGGCCGGGGTCGAGGTGGTGAGCCACACGAACGCCGAGGCCGCGATGGCGGACCCGGAGCTGTGGGAGGTGGACTTGCTCGTGACCGATCTGGACTTGCCCGGCGTGAACGGGCCGAGCTTCATCCGACGCGTACGCGAGGCGAACCCCAAGCTACCGATCTTGGCCGTGACGGGCTCGCGCGAGCGCGGCTTGATCACCGACGCCTACATGGCCGGGGCCTACGACTGTTTGCTCAAGCCGGCGGCGGCCTCGCAGATCCTGGCCCGGGGCGTGCGCGGCAAGAGTGAGCCCGGCCCCACCGGCCGCTTGGGGGTGACCATCGAAGGCACGCCCTACCTGATCGATACGATCCTCGGCGAGGGCGGGGCGGCGACGGTCTACGCCGGCATCCACTTGGACCTGGGACGTCGCGTGGCGATCAAGCTCTCGACCCTGGGCAACTCGGCCGCGGCGCGCAAGCAGGTGCTGGCCGAGGCGCGCGTGCTCGAGTCCCTGCGTAGCCGCCACGTGCCCGAGGTGCTCGACTTTCGCGAGCTCGAGGACGGGCGGGCGATGTACGTGATGGAGTTCGTCGATGGCGAGACGCTGCACGCACTGCAGCGCCGTTGCGGGCCGCTGCCGCTGGAGGAGGCCTTGCCCCTGATGGGTCAGGTCCTCGACGGGGTCGCCTTCGCCCACGCCAAAGGTCTGGCGCACCAGGACCTCAAGCCCGAGAACCTGATCGTGACGCAGAGCGCCGAGGGCGAGCGCCTCGTGAAGATCCTCGACTTCGGCCTCGCCAACGTGGCGGGGGAGGGGGCGGCCGGCTTCACGCCGGGGTGGGCCGCGCCCGAGCAAGTCCGTGGCGAGGGCTCGGATGCGCGGGCCGACGTCTTCAACCTCGGCTTGTTGCTCGAGTCGATGCTGACCGGGCTGACGCCCAAGGTCGACCGCGCCTTTTCAGCCGCTCGCCTTCCGGCCGAGCTCAATGACCAACAGCTCGAGGCCTTGGCCTGGTGGATCGAAAAGTGCAGGCGCGCCGAGCCCGAGCGTCGCTTCGAGAACGCCGGCAAGGCCCGCGAGGCCCTGGGGCAGGCCTTCTCCTACTTCGCCAAGCAGTCGGGCTGAGCGGGTCGCTCAAGGCTCGCCGGTCGCGGCCGGCTGCGCGAGACCCATCGTCTTGGTCTCGCCTTGGCCGGGTGCTTTGGGGCTCGGGGCCGCTCCGGTCGCTGGGGCGGCGCCTCCGCTGGCGGCCGGGGCCGCGTCGCCGCCCGTGGCGGCCGGGGCCTTGGGCGCGGTTGCGTCCTCATCCGCGTCATCGGCCTCGGCGCGCTCCGCAAAGCTCTTTTGGCGCATGGCCTTGGACTTTTGCCACTCGTCGTCCGAGGTCTCGGTCAGCTTGCGGGCCAGGCCGGCCATGAGCTCGGCCGCGGACTTGGCCTGCGAGGCGCTGAGCTGGCCGCGCAGCTGGACTTTTTTGCCCGTCCGCTCGATCTCGAAGGCGTTGTAGAAGGCCCCGGCGACGATCTTCAGCTTGATGTCGCCGTTGATCATCTTTTTGAGGTCCTCTTTGAAGTAGCTCTCGAACTGCTTGGCCTCGTCCGCTTCGGGCCATTCGATCTTCATCAGCAGCTCGGGGGACTCGGCGGCTTCGAACATGAACTCGAAGTCGTTCGGGGCCGGGAAGGGCATCTTGGCCTTCTTGAGGCCGGAGCGCAGATCCTTGAAGACCAAGGTGAAGCCCGCGTTGGGCTCGGCCGCCGCGTAGCGCTTCATGCGGGTCGCGTTGGCCACGAAGTTGCGGGCGGTCTTCTTGTCGCCCTCGGTCTTGCCGTCGAGCGCAGCCAAGAACTCTTCGCGGATGTAGATGGCCGTGCTGTCGTCGACGATCACGAACCAGCGCGGGTCGTCGTCTTTGACCTTGGGGTCCTTGGGCCGGGGATTCCCAGCGAGCTTGCCCTCGCGCGTCTCCCAATCGATCTCCATGTCGAAGTTGCGACAGGCCCGCTCGATGCCCGACTTGATGGTCCCTTGGTCCAGCTTGTGACTGACCGCGATGAAGTTCTGCGTCGGGTCGGCGATGTTCGAGCTGGCGATCAGCATGTACTCGAAGTCGTTCCAGGGGTGGAAGCCGCCGCCGTCGACCAGGAACTGGAAGTCGTACTGGGGAGAGAAGGCCTCGAGGAAGTCCTCGGAGTAGGGCAGCTTTCGCAGCCGCCGGTTCGCCATGAACATGTAAAAGGTGCTCGAGGTCGGCGCGAGCTTGTCGACGCGGGCCGACTTGTCGCCGAAGCGTTTTTCGGGCTCGGGCTCGGGCTGCTCTTCTTCGCCCGGCTCGGGGCCGAGGCCGTCGGGGGGCAAGGCCGGGCCGTCCACCATGGGTGGCGGCTCGACGGCTTCTTCTTCGCCTTGCTCGGCGTCGATGTCGATGAGCTCCACCTCCTCGAACTCGAGCTCGAAGTCGAACTCGGGCAAGTTCCAGCCCAAGCTGCACGTCCCGCCCACCAGCAGCGCTCCATGGAGCACGGCCGAGACGGCGGTGGCGAGACTGAATCTGCGGGCGGGTTTCACCGGGGAGGGAGGGGGCGGCGCGGGAGGGGCGCCAGCGCCGCAGCGAAAGATAGCACCGCTTTTTGCGCGCGGCCGCTGGGGCGTTCAGCTACCCCAACGCTCGACCACGCGCTGAACCCGAGCCTTGAACTCGGCCTCTTTGTAGCGCGTAAAGCCCTTCCAGGTGGTGAAGCTGGAGGGATCTTCGACGCGGTCGACGAAGAGCTTGCCGTCGAGGTGGTCGCACTCGTGCTGGTAGGTGCCGGCCGTGATACCGCGCGCGATGAAGTCGAGCTCTTGGCCGTGGCGGTCCCAGGCCTGCACGCGGATCTCCGCGTGCCGCGAGACCACGCCGCGCAGGTCGGGCACCGAGAGACAACCTTCGTAGTTGTCGAAGCGCTCGCTCGAGATCGGCGTGAGCACCGGATTGACCAGCACCGTCAGCGGGATGTTGGGCTTGTAGGGGTAGCGAGGGTTGTCTTGGACCTCGAGCGCGCACACCCGGATCGGGCGAAAGACCTGGATGGCGGCGAGACCGGCCCCGTTCGCGTGGCGCATGGTGGCGATGAGGTCGTCGACGAAGGCCTGAAACTCTTCGTCGGCGAGCTCTTCGCGCGTGACCTCGCGGGCCCGCTCGCGCAAGACCGGCTCACCGATCTGCGCGATGCCCAAGACCTGCGCGCTGCGCATGCCTCAGCCCTTGACGACCTTGGCCTTGAGCGCAGCCTTGCCGTCTTTGATGTAGACGTTGAACTTCACGTCGGCCACGCCGTCGCGCTTGAGCAGCTGGTCGGTGTTCTTGCGCAGCTTGGCGGCGAACTTCTCGTAGGGGAAGTTGTCGGTGTCTTCGCCGCAGGTCTGCTTGAGCGCGACGAACTCGTCGTAGACCTCTTGGAAGTAGGCCTCGCGCGGATCGCTGGGCGGCGCGGGCTGGCGGCCGGGGGCCGGGTCGTCGGCCAGCAGCGAGGCGGCGCCATCTTCGGGGGCGTTGAAGGCCGGAGCGGCGGCGGACAAGCCGAGGTCGGCCGAGATGGCCGAGCTCGCGGCGTCGAAGTTGGGGTCCTCTTTGGCCTCGGAGGCGCGGGCGGGGACGCGTTGACGGGGGTTCTCGGCGTGCGAGTGGCTGTCGATCTCCGCGTCGGGGCCGTCTTGCAAGCTGGGCAGCTCGATGGCCGAGGGCTCTTGGGGGTCGTCGGCCGGGGCCGGTCGGGCTTTGCGCGCGCGCGAGGGCGTGGGTGCGACGGGGGCCGGTGCGCCCGCTTCTTCGTCGCCGTCCATGGCCGCGAACTCGTCTTCGACGGCGATGCGTACGGCCTCTTGCGCGTTGACGGCCGAGCGGGCCACGTCGCGCACGGCCCCTTTGTAGGTGTCGTGGAAGATCTGGTGCTGCGTTCCAGCGACGAAGCCTTGGAACTCGCCGGCCAGTCTCTTGAGGGGGGCGACGCCCTCCATGTGCGGGAGGTACCAACCCAAGACCAGCGCCACGAGCAAGAAGCCGCCGATGATCGGCCAGGGCACCTTGTTCATGTTGCGGGTCTGGGCGCTCTGCAGCGCCGAGGCGAGGTCACGGTCGACGACGCCGAGGGTGTTCAGCGACAAGACCGCGAGCACGGTGGGCGACTTGCCCTTGCCGGCGGGACCGGGCACGCGAGAGACGGCGCCGATGCGAGTGTTCGCCCCGCTGCCGAGCTCGAAGACCTGGCTCGCACCCTCGCCGGGCGGGATCGAGTCTTGGTTGTCCAAGACCAAGGCCTTGAGGTCTTCGGGGTTGGCGCCGCCCATCGGCTCGCCGACGACCTGTCCGTCGCGGACCAGGCCGGCCGGGTAGGTGCCGAGGACCTTGCGCAGAAGCGAGTTGCCGCCGAGGTTCACGGCCTGGATGGCGACGAGGCGTCGACCCGAGCCGTCGGCGAGCTTGCGCGAGACCTGCACGGCGTGCAGCCGCCCGCTGAGGGTGGCGCTGAAGCGGGCCTCGCCATCGGTCGCGGTCACTTCGGGCAAGCCGACGACCTCGTCGAAGAGCGCCTTGTCCATGCCCGTCGTCCCGATCAGCTGACCGCTGCGATCGATGAAGGCCATGCTCATCAGCGGGTGGTCTTGCAAGATGCCGCCGTTGGCGATCTCGTCGAAGGTCTGCGCGAAGTCGAACTCGGGGTCCGGTGGCTCTTGGGCCGCGTGCTCCAAGGCGGCCTTGATCTCGGAGTCGTTGAGCAAGGAGGGGGCGATGCCCACCGGCGAGGACTCGATCTCGGCGTGCAACGCGGCCGAGCCGGCGTTGGTCACCGCCTCGACGGCCGCCTTCTCGGCGTCGCTGAACCCTTCTTCTTCGCCCGCGGCGAGCAAGAAAAGTCCTGCGAGCATGGCCGTCGCCAACAAGGCGAGTAGGGAGCTCCAAAGACGAGTGAGCGTCACGGGGGGCAGTCTACGCGCTCAGGGCGCCAAAGTGGAATTTGGCCAGACATGCAAGGCCCTCGGGCCGGGGCCGATGGGTGCTGCGAAGTGGGCACCCAGATCTTTTGTTTCGCCTTGGGCCTCGGCATGGCCGCTGCGCTCGCGGGCTTGGGCGTGGGCTTCGGGCTCGTCTCGCTGGCGATGGCCTTTGTCGCCCGTTTACGGCGTCGGCGGGGTCTCGTCTTGCTGGCGCTTGCGTTGGCTTTGGGAGCCTTTCGCGGCGCTGCGTGGATGGAGCAGCGCGCGCAGCCAGCCGCGGATCTGCGGACACAGCTGCGCGGGCCCCCGGATCTATGGGTGGGCGAGCTCGCATCGGCGACGTGGCCCGGGCCCGACTGTCGCGTAGACGCGCGCGTACGGGCCGACGCTGGGCGCGCGGCGCAGCCAAGGCGCGATATTACGCGGCTGCGCGTCCGGCTGCGCGCGGCCGACTGTGTCGGGGCGCGCGGGGACGCGTGGGCTTTTGTCCTCGATCGGGCGCCCCGCGAGGACCGGGCCGGGCGGCTCGAGCTCCCCGCGCCCGCGATGCCGATCTCGCAGGCGAGGGCGCCGGCCTCGCGCGCACTGGCCGAGCGGCGTCAGCGGGCCTGGGCCGAGACGCGGGGCGACGACCGAGCCGCGTTCACGGCCGCAGTGGGCCTTGGGCTTCGTCGCGCCTTGCGGCCCGAAGTGCGCGACGCGATCGCGGCGGCGGGACTCGGTCACCTCTTGGCGATCAGTGGACTGCACGTGGCCTTGGTCGCGGCCGCATTGCTCGCCTTGTTGCGTCGCCTGGCCGCCTTGCGCGCCTGGCCGTTGGGCGTGATGACCCTGCCCGCCTTACTGCCGATCTTCGCCTACGTGATGGCGACCGGCGCGAGCGCGTCGGCCTGTCGCGCGGGGTGGATGGCCGCGGCCTGGTTGTTGGCCAGCGCGATGGGGCGGCCCCGGCACGGGCGCAGCGTGCTCGTCTCGGTGGCCGCGGGCTTGTTGATGTGGCGACCCGAGTGGCTGGGTTCGCCGAGCTTTCAGATGAGCGTGCTCGCCATCGCCTCGCTCGAGGGCACGCGGGGCCAAGCGCTGCGCGCGAGCTGGCGGGTCACCTGGGGACTCGCGGCGCTCTCGGCGTGGCACTTTGCGCGGGTCGGTTGGATCGGCGTGGTCATCAACTTGCTGGCGATCCCGATCTTCGCCACCGTCGTGCTCGTCCCCTCGGCTTTGGGCTGGGCTTTGCCGCCCGGGACCCTGGCGCGGTCCTGCTTGGCCTGCGCCGAGGCCGGCGCCCAGTTGATCTTGGACTTGGCACAGCTCGGCGCGCGCGTGCCCGAAGGCGGCGAGGGCTCTTGGCTCGTCTTGGGTCTCGTCGGGCTGTCATGGGGATGGCTCGCGCGTCGGGGAGACCCGGGCGCGGCGTGGTGCCGCTTCGCGCCACCGATCTGGGCCGCGCTGGGCTTGGCCCTCGTGGGGCTGCTGCGCGGGCAGGGGGTCGGCCCATGAGAGGTCTGTCTCCCCGAGCGGTCTCGGCGCGCCGAACTGTTAGGATTCACGAGCTCGTGACGCGAATGCGCAGCGCAGATTCTCCCCCGCTCGGCGGGCAGCTGATCGCCCGACTCGTCGAGCTGACGGGTCCGCACGCGGGCCGCGAGCATGCCTTGGGTGTTGGGCATTGGCGCTTGGGTCGGGGGCGCGGGGTCGAAGTTCAGCTCGACGACGCCGACGTCTCGCGCGAGCACGCCCGCATCGAGGTCGACGCGCACGGCGCCCGGATCGTCGACCTCGACTCGAAAAACGGAGTCGAGGTCGAGGGGCGGCGGGTCGAAGGCTCGGCCGAGCTGGACGAGGGGACGCGACTGCGCCTCGGCGAGCTCGAGCTGCGCTTTCATCACGAGGCGGCGCGGGTGCGTCGCGGCCTGCGGGAGGCCGGCGAGCTCACCATCACCCGAGCGCGTCGCCCGCCCGAAGCTCCGCCCCCGGTCGCACCTTGGCGCTTGTGGGGGCCGCTGCTCGCGACCTTGGGCTTTGGGCTCTTGGCCTTGGGCTTGGCGATCTGGGGACGCTGAGCTCGGCTCCTCCCCCGCTCGAGCTCGGCTCGGGGTGAGCACGGTGAAAGGCGAAGCGCTCGCCTGCGTTGGCGTCTCGTGGGGAAAAGGGCTCGGCTTCGCTCTTGCGCACTCGCGCTCG
>JAUIJR010000401.1 GCA_030431075.1 Polyangia bacterium
CCAGGGGGACTCGGGCGGGCCGGTCTTCATGCTTGCCAAAGACGGCTTTTTGCGCCTCGTCGGCATCACCTCGCGCGGCTACCCCGAGTGCGGCGAGGGAGGCTTGTACACCGCCCCCTTCGAGGGGCTTTGTTGGATCCGCGACGAGACCGGCGTCGACTTGTTGCCCGAAGGCTGCGAAGACTGCGACTGCGTCGACCTCTCGGACACCGGTGGCTGCGGCGGCGGATGCAGCAGCGATCCGAGCGGAGGGCTCGGCGCGCTGGCGCTACTCGTCCTCGTGCGTCGCCGCCGTCGTGGGCTCCGGCGCCGGAAGAGCCGCGGGAGTGGTCGCGGGCCAGCCGCGTGAGCGGCCGGTGTCGCGCTTGACGATCTGCCAGACCAGCTCCGTACAGGCGATGGCCAGCACGGCGCCGCCCAGGGCATCGACCGCGTAGTGCCAGCCAAAGGCGACGGTGGCGAAGAAGGTCACCACCGTGACCACGAGCATCCACACCGCATAAAGCGGCATCAGGCGGATCGCCGCCCAGCCCATGACCACCATGTGACCGATGTGCAGGCTCGGGAAGGCGGCGATGCCCGCAAAGGGGCGCCCCGCGATGGGCTCCCCCTTCTCGAGCGCGGGGAGATTTTGCGCGTAGAACTTCTTCAAGAAGCGCTGTGCCCCCCCGACCCCGGTGTCGTTGACCCAGTCGAAGCGTTTGGGCTCCATGAAAAAGGGGCCCATGCTCGGGTAGCCGACGGTCACCAAGATCGCGGTGATGTAGGTCAGGCAGGTCGCACCGAAAATCCAGCGCAAGGCGGCCAGGTCGCGGCGCAGATAGCCGATCCAAAGCAACACGATCATCCACAGGTAGTCGTGCTTGTAGGTGTTGCTCAAAAAGCGACTGAACCAGGGATTTTCGCGTGTGTAGGCCTCGAGCTTCGGAGCGAAGTCGGGGCCGAAGAGGGCGTTGTCCCAGGCCAAGAACAAGGCGTCGCCGATCTCGGGATTCAAGGCCGGAATGCGGACTTTGATGTTCGAGTAGACGGCGAGGTTCGCAAAGAGCAAGAGCATCCCGCGCGCGAACTCGATGTCGACCGCGACGATCGACACCCAGCCGCGCTGCTCGCCAAAGGCGAAGCGTCGCAGCCGCTGTCCCCAGACCCCCTGCGGGTGCCAAGCCTCGGCCAAGGTGAACAAGATCCGGCTCGAGATGAGCAGGACGAGCGCGTAGGTCGCAAAGAACTTCAGGTAGCGGACAAAGACGACCTGAAAGTCGAAACCGGTCCCGCTCGCCAGGCACAAGCCCGCGCCGAAGAGCCACAAGGCGAAGAGCAGCCACTCTTCGGGACGGATGGCCTTGAAGGCGCGCACGATGCCCTCGACGGCCAAAGACCAGGGCGAGGGCGGGTTCGAGTGGCTGGGCTCCATCGGGGGCAAAGGCGTCCGCGGCGGGCCCCATGAGTACACCGAGGTGGGGGGTCTGTCCAAAGCCTCGGTCTTCGCGCCAGTGCTAAAGTCGGAACATGCTCGGCGTCGCGCTCGGGGGCACCTTGGCCTTCTTCGGTCCCCCGCCCCAGCTGAGTTCGCGCGCGCCGGACTACGCCACGCGTTGGCACCAGCAAGTCGTGGTGCGCATCACGGACCTCGACCCGGAGGATCTTCGCTTCGCGCGCGCCTTGGCCCTCGAAGACTGGGGTGAGCACCCGCCGAGCCGAGACTTGCGAATCCCGCGGGCCGCCCTCGCCGAGCTCGAGGCCCGGGGCATCGAACATCGTCTGCTCGTGGCCGACCTCGAAGCGCGCGTCGCCGCCGAGACGCGTCGACTCGACGAGCTCGATCCTCCCCCTTCGATCTTCTCGCCCGAGTTCTTCGACGACTTTCGCGACCTCGATGCCCTCGAGTTCGGATGGTACGAGCTGGCCGCGAGCTACCCGGCGCGCGCCCGCCTGCACGAGGTCGGCCGCAGCGTGGAACAGCGACGTATCCATGCGCTGCAACTCGGCGATCCCGAGGCGACGGCCTCCATCGTGTTCATCTTCGGGCAGCACGCGCGCGAGTGGATCTCGCCGACCGTGGGCACTTGCGTGGCCGCCCGCCTGCTCGAAGACCCCGAGGCCAGCGCGGCCCTCGACGCGCTCCAGGTGTGGATCGTCCCCGTGGCCAACCCCGACGGCTACGCCTACAGCTGGACCGAGGACCGCTTTTGGCGACGCAACCGAAACCCCGAAGGCCCGGTCGATCTCAATCGAAACTGGGCCGAGGGTTGGGGACGCGAGCCCGGCTCGAGCGACGACCCGGAGTCGAACGTCCATCGCGGCATCGCCCCCTTTTCGGAGCCCGAGACGCTCGCCTTGCGCGAGCTCGCCTACGAGCTCCCCGAACTTCGTGCGTGGATCGATGTGCACAGTTTCTCGCAGCTGGTGCTCTACCCCCTGAGCTACCTCAGCGAGGAAGTCCCGAGCGAACAAGGTCGGTCCCGGGCCTGGGCCGAGGCGAGCGCGGCGACTCTCTTCGGCGTCGAGGGCGTCGAGTACACCCCCCTTCGAGGTAGCGACCTCTACCCCGCGAGCGGGGTGGCCATGGACTGGGGCTTCGCCAACTTCGACATCCCCAGCTTGACCTACGAGCTGCGGCCCGACGGCGAGTTCGACTTTCCCGACGGCTTCATCTTGCCGCCCGAAGAGATCACCGGCGTCTGCGACGAGTTCTACGCCGCGACCTTGGAGCTGCTCGTCTGGTCTCGAGACGGTGGGCCGGCGCCCGTGGAGCCACCGCCCGTCAATCCCCCCTGGCCGGCCGAAACGGGCGAGGGCGAAGGCAGTGACGACGCGGGCAGTGACGGCGACGACGCCAGCGACGACGCGGACACCGAGGCCGACACGAGCGAGGAGGAGGACTCGGACGGCGCGAGCGTCGGCAGCGAGGGCGGACGGCCCAACGGGGCGAGCGATGAAGTCATCTCTGGCTGCGCGTGCACCTCGTCGACACCGGGACGCAGCGCGGGGCGCCTCGCCTTTGCCTGCCTGCTCATGGGCGCGGCGCGACGTCCCTTTAGGCGCCGCCGCCGAGACGCCCGGTGAGCGCGTAGCCGCCGACGGCCAAGACCTCGCGCAAGCTGCCGACCACGCGCGGGTAGTTCAGCCCGACCGAGCCGACCCCGCGTACCTCCTCGAAGTAGCGGCCGAAGACCCGCTCGCCGCGAAAGACGTGATAGGCGTCCGAGACGATCAACACCCGACGCACGTCCACCAGCTCGGCCGCGAAGCGAGCGTTCTCCTCGGTCGAGGTCGACGCTTCTTCGAGACGCATGGCGCTGCGGGGCACGCCGAGCTCCGCCGCCAAGTCGGCGGCCGCCCGCGCCTCGCTCGGAGGATGTCCGCCGACGCCTCCGGTCAGCACCAAAAGCGGCGCCTTGCCTTGCTCGTAGAGCTCGACCGCCCGACGTACCCGGCGCGCCAGCGCCGGGCTCGGCTTCCCATCGGCGTACACCCGACACCCCAAGACGACGATCGCATCGAAGCGCGCCTGTTGCGGGAGCGGCCGCAGGCCATAGCGATCCAGGGCCAAGGCGGCGAGGACCCACAGGGCCAAGGCGATGAGCGGCAAGAGGATCATGGGCCGACGTAGGGCCCGCAAGATACGCCGCATCGGGCTTCGGACGCACGAAGGCCCCGCCAGCTTCCCAGCGGGGCCCCTTCGCCAGCGAAGGACTACTCGGAGATGTCTTCGCGCTTCTCGACGCGGACCTCGACCTCACGTTGGCCCTCGCCCTCGACCACATCCACGGTGATGTCGCCGTCGACGCCCTGGGCCCGCAAGTCGGCTTCGATCTTCGCTTTGAGCTCGGCCGGGGGCAGGTCGGCGTCGGCCTCGACCGCGATCGGGCCACCGTCTGCGGGTGGTCCGTCGACGGCCGCATGGGTGATCTGCGCGCCTTCGAGGCTGGCGAAGCGCTCGCGCAGGCCCTCGATCACCGCCGGATCCACGGGCGCATCGCCCCACAGCTCGACCTCGAGGTGCGTGCCCCCTCGGTCGTCTTTGCGAAGCATGACCTTGGCGCGCGAAGCACCGGAGACGCGCTCGAGCTCCTGCGCGATCGCGTGGACCTCGGTCTCGGGGAGCTCGGCGCTGGGAATGATCTCGACGAGGGTGCCTTTCATGGCGCTGGCGTCCGCGGCGCGGGGGCTGTCCGTGGGCCCCGAACTCTCGCCGTCACATGCGGCGAGGCCCACGGCCATGAGTGCGGACAAAATGTAGGTTTGGGTACGCGTGTTCATCTGGGGGACTTTCTGCGAGCCCGATTTCGGCTCTGCTGGACCCTACGCAGCCCCTCCACAAACGTGACCGACCCGTGAACGCGGGCTCTCGGCCGACGCACGGCGCGACGCGAGGTCGAAGGCTCGGCTATCATCGACGGGTGAGTGACGGCGAGGGCCCCTACGCGGAGCGGATCATCGCCACCTTGAGCCCCGCGTTGGGCCCCCACACGGCCACCCGGGCGCTGCATCTGGCCGCCCAGAAGCTGGGCCGCGAGCCGGCCTCGCTCGATGCGAGCCACGCGCCGGAGCTTCGCGCGCGCCTCGAGCCGATGCTCAAGACCCTCGTGGGTCGAGCCGTGGCCCGCGAGCTCCTCGACGCGCTGGCCGACAGCGAGGCCTAGCCGCTCCACGGTGCGCTCCGGTAGCATGGACGCCATGGGTGGCATGCGCGCACGCGCCGGATCGATTCGGGCCTCGCTCGGGCTCGTCTTGGCCCTGGGGCTGGGATGTGGCGGAGACGGCCCCGGACTGCTCGGCAGCGGCAGCGGTAGCAGCAGCGAGAGCGGCGAAGAGGGCGAAGCCGGCAGCTCGAGCAGCCAGTCGGGCTCCGAGGGTCAAGATGGAGGCTCGGGCGACGCCGGCCCGAGCGACTGCAGCGTCGCCTCGCAAAAGCAGTTCGTCTTCGACGAGATGCAAACGAAGTACCTTTGGTGGGACCAGATGCCCGAGGTCGAACTCGCCGACTTCGAGGACGCAGAGGA